>JAFQJX010000044.1 GCA_017397205.1 Clostridia bacterium
AGGAAAAGAAGCTCCGCATCGAGGATGCGCTCAACGCAACCAAGGCAGCCGTGGAGGAGGGCATTGTGGCAGGCGGCGGTACCGCCTATATCAACGTCATTCCCGCAGTAGAGAAGCTGCTGGCAGACGCCGATGGTGACGAGAAGACGGGGATTCAGCTCGTGATTCGCGCGCTCACCGCCCCCATGCGCCAGATTGCAGAGAATGCAGGTTTGGACGGCTCCGTTATCGTGGATCAGATTAAGCGCAGCGGTAAGGTGGGCTGGGGCTTTGATGCCGCAAGAGAGGAATACGTGGATATGATTTCCGTCGGCATCGTGGACCCCGCGAAGGTGACGCGCAGCGCCCTGCAGAACGCCGCCTCTATCGCCGCCACCGTCCTCACGACGGAGGCAGTCGTCAGCGACATTCCCGAGCCCCCCGCTCCCGCAGCCCCCGCCCCCGGCGGCATGGGCGGAATGTATTAATTCCCGCGGGGAAACAATCTAAATAACAAAACAAAATCACGCCATACTCACATGGCGTGATTTTTTGTTTATAAAAAAGTTGAACAGCATTCAAATTTTTGATATAATGTAAGTGAAAAATATTAAGCAGCAGGGGTGCAAAAATGAAATCTAAAACCTTAAGAAAATTAGGCACAACTCTTTTTATTGCTTTCCTGTTGCTGAGCATTGTTTTTGGAGTTGCTTTTGCTGCAACTGAAAACAAGATATACTTACTGATAACCTGCATCAGCATTGTGTTTATGCTTTGTATTCCAGGCATATTGGTCAAATACATAAAGGTTGATGTGTTAAAAGAATTAGAAGAAATAAATGATAGGACAGTTCAACAAGAAATAATTTATCAATTTTTGAAAGGCAATCACGGCTCATTCTTTCCGTTAGATGAATATGAAACGGATATGGAAGTCTATTCCGATTTTGCATATATAGGATACATAAAGAAAGAGGACAAAGAAGATCCTCATATGGCAATTTACATTCATATATTAAGAGATGGTTTTAAAATTGTATACATGGAGAACAAGGTATTAAAGAAATATGACGCGTTTGAAAGTGTTGAGGAGATTTTTTCGTGCATCAAAGAGCAGTGCCGGTTAATCGTTAAGAATTAATTTGCGTAAATACCATAGTTTCATTCGCACAAAGACAAAAAGAGGAGCCGTTTTACGGCTCCTCTTTGATATTGCGCAGTTTTTCTCTTGGGTGGCAGGGGGCTTTATTTCTGCTCCTTGCCCTCGACGAAATAGGTTGCCTCGGTGTCGGCGATAGAGAGGGCGAGGGCGAGGGGGAATTGCTCAAAGGCGGCGCCCACGTTGCGGGGGTCGTCCTCGTTGGAGAAGCCCATATGATAGCGAATGGCAAACGCCTCCTCGCGCGAGAGCTTCATATAGCCCGAGATGATATAGACGGATTTTTCCCCGTGACCGTAGGGAAGCTTATCCTCGTATTCGTAGTAGGGGACGGCACGCCACTGACCCGTCACGGGGTCCTTGACGTTACGGGAGGAAACCTTGTAAACGTTGACCTTGCACAGGTCGTGCAAAAGCGATACGATGGCAATCGTTTCGTCGGAATAGGTAAGACCGTACTGCTCTCTCACCGTATCTCTTGCGAGATAGTCGCGGAGGCACTCGTAGACGTTGATGGAGTGGGCAAGCAGGCCGCCCTCGTAGGCGTTGTGAAAGCGCGTGGAGGCGGGGGCGGTGAAAAAGTCGGAGGCGGGGCTCAACAGGTATGCGAGCAGCTCCTCGGCACCCTCGCGGGTAATCAGCGTACGGTACAGCTGCAAGAATTTTTCCTTATTGTTGTTTTCCATAGGTGACTCCTGTTTCGGTTGTTTGTTGTTAGGTGTAATCGTCGTAGACGGTGCGCGTTTCGGTATACAGGGATTGCCATGCCTCCTCCAGGAGCGCCGCCTCGTCTACCTTGGCAAGCTCTGCCAGCACCTTTTCGGGGACGGGCTTTGTCTTGGGGTGGCGGGGGGTAAAGACGGTGCAGCAATCCTCGTAGGGCAAAATTGCCGTTTCGTAAGTGCCGATGCGACGGGCGATGGCAATGATTTCCTCCTTGTCAAGCCCGATGCAGGGGCGGAAGACGGGCAGGGTGACGGCGCTTCCCGTAAACGCCATTGCCTCCATGGTCTGGCTTGCCACCTGACCTAAGCTTTCTCCTGTAATCAGCGCACCGCAGCCGTATTCCTCGGCACAACGCTGAGAGAGCTTCATCATAAAGTGGCGGAGGAGGAGGGTGAAATAATCCTCGTTGCAGGCGCGTACCAGCTCCTCCTGGACACGGGTGAGGGAGATGACGTGAATATGCAGGCGCGACACGAAGCGGCAAAGCTCCTCGCCCAGCTGGAACACCTTGTCGCGCGCACGCTCCGAGGTGTAGGGGAAGGACTCAAAGTGCAGGGCGTGCAGCTCCAGCCCGCGCTTTGCCATCATATAGCCCGCGACGGGGGAGTCAATGCCGCCCGAAAGCAGGAGCAGACCCATGCCCGCGCTGCCGCGCGGCAGGCCACCTGCACCGCGCTCCTGGCGGGCGTGCACGTACGCCTTGTCCTCGCGCACCTCTACCATGACGGTTGCATCGGGGTGATGCAAATCCACCTTGATACCGGGAACGGAGGCGAGAATGGCGCCGCCGACAATGGCGGCAATTTCAGGGGAGGGCAGGGGGAAGCGCTTGTCCGAGCGCTTGGCATCCACGCGGAAGGTCTTAACCCCCGCCAGGCAGGCGGGCAGGTATTCCTTTGCCACGCGGCAGATGTCCTCCATGTTCTTTTCCGCCTCCGCCGCACGGGTGATGCCGGAAATACCAAAGGTGTCCCTTGCGCTTTCGTACATTCCCTCAAGGTCGGCGTTTTCATTGAGCGGCTCAATATACATGGTGGACTGTGCACGGTGCACCTTGAACGCGCCGAAATGGTGCGCGCGGCGGCGCAGCTCGCGCGTGAGCTGTGCCTCAAAGGAGCTGCGGTTGGCGCCCTTGAGCACCAGCTCCCCGTATTTACAAAGGATAATTTCTCTCATACGACCCTCGCTTGCTTTACTGTACAACAGTATACCACACCCCGCGCCCTTTGGCAAGAGAAAAACGCCGCGCGCCCCTTGACAAAAGCAAAGTATTATATTACAATAGAGTGGCTATGACGGGAAGGAGTAGCGGTGCGAGCCGAGCAAGAGAGGGGGCGGTTGGTGAGAGCCCCTGCGGCAAGCGGCGTGAAGGTCGTCCCTGAGCGCGGAAAGAACGGCGGTCAGCCGCCTATTAGACTCCATTTCACGAGGCGCACCTCGGGTGCGCGAATACAGGTGGTACCGCGGGGGCAGCCCCCTCGCCCTGTGTAGTGCGTTTGGCGCTATGCAGGTTTTTTTATTTTTTGATTATTTTTTGAGAAACGGCGCAAGCCGAAACGGAGCTGATTATGAAAGAACTCACAAAAACCTATGCCCCCAAGGAGTTTGAGGACAGAATTTACGCGACCTGGTGCGAAAAGGGCTATTTCACGCCCGACCCCGCCTCCAAGGCGCCGACCTTCTCCATCGTCATTCCTCCCCCCAACGTGACGGGGCAGCTGCATATGGGTCACGCGCTGGACGATACCCTGCAGGATATTCTCGTCCGCTACAAGCGTATGCAGGGCTTCAATACCCTGTGGGTGCCCGGCACCGACCACGCAGGCATTGCCACCCAAATTAAGGTGGAGGAGCAGCTGAGAGTCAACGAGGGCATTACCCGCTACGACCTCGGGCGCGAGAAATTCCTTGAGCGCGTCTGGGATTGGAAGCGTCAGTACGGAAGCCGCATCATTTCTCAGCTCAAGAAGCTGGGCACCTCCTGCGACTGGACGAGAGAGCGCTTTACCATGGACGAGGGCTGCTCCCGCGCTGTCAAGGAGGTATTCGTCAGCTTGTATGAAAAGGGGCTGATTTACCGCGGCAACCGCATTATCAACTGGTGCCCCCACTGCAAGACTGCACTCTCCGACGCCGAGGTGGAATACGAGGAGCAGGCAGGGCATTTCTGGCATATCCGCTACCCCATCAAGGGCGAGGACGGATACGTGGAGATTGCCACCACCCGCCCCGAGACCATGTTCGGTGATACCGCCGTTGCCGTCAACCCCGAGGACGAAAAGACCCGTCATCTCATCGGCAAGACCCTGATTCTGCCCCTCGTGGGACGGGAAATCCCCGTGATTGCAGACGATTACGTGGAAATCGGCTTCGGTACGGGCTGCGTGAAAATCACCCCCGCCCACGACCCCAACGACTTCCTCGTCGGTCAGCGCCACGGCCTTGAGCAAATCAAGGTCATGAACGACGATGCCACCATGAACCGCTTTGCAGGCAAGTACGAGGGCATGGACCGCTACGCCTGCCGCAAGGCACTCATTGCCGACCTGGAGGCGGAGGGCTACCTCCTGTCCACCGAGCCGCACAGCCACAACGTCGGTACCTGCTACCGCTGCGGCACCACGGTGGAGCCCCTGACGAGCGACCAGTGGTTCGTCAAGATGGGTCCCATGATTGAGCCCTCCCTTGACGCGGTACGGAGCGGCGCCATCCGCTTCATTCCAGAGCGCTTCACCCGTAACTATACCGTGTGGATGGAAAATCTCCACGATTGGTGCATCTCCCGTCAGCTCTGGTGGGGGCACCGCATCCCTGCCTTCTACTGCGACGAGTGCGGTGAATTGACCGTCACCAAGGAGGAGAGCGCCGTTTGTCCTAAGTGCGGCAAGCCCATGCGCCAGGAAAGCGACGTCCTGGATACCTGGTTCTCCTCCGCCCTCTGGCCCTTCTCCGTAATGGGCTGGCCGGATGAAACCGAGGACCTCAAAAAATACTATCCCACGAGCACCCTCGTCACGGGCTACGATATCATTTCCTTCTGGGTTTCCCGTATGATTTTCTCGGGCCTGGAGCATACGGGCAAGGCACCCTTCAGCACCGTGTTGATTCACGGGCTTGTGCGTGACGCACAGGGGCGCAAGATGTCCAAATCTCTCGGCAACGGCATTGACCCGCTTGAAATGATTGACAAATACGGCGCGGACGCCCTGCGCTTTGCCCTCGCGACGGGCAACGCCCCCGGCAACGATATGCGCTTCAGCGACGAGAAGATTGAGGCAGCCCGTAACTTTGCAAACAAGCTGTGGAACGCCTCCCGCTTCGTGCTGATGAATCTGACGGACGACGATATGGACCTGACCCTGCCTCGGGCAGAGGAAATGGCGGCGGAGGATAAGTGGATTGTCAGCCGCTTCAACCGTCTGACACGCAGCGTATGTGAAAACCTGAACAATTACGAGATAGGCGTTGCCCTGTCCGAGATTTACGATTTCACCTGGGATACCTTCTGCGACTGGTACATTGAGCTTGCCAAGAGCCGCCTGTACGATAAGGAAAGCGAGGGCGCAAGCGTTGCCCGCCGCACCCTGCTGTGGTGCCTGACGGGGATTCTCAAGCTGCTGCACCCCTATATGCCCTTTATTACCGAGGAAATATTCACCGCCCTGCCCCACGAGGGAGAGAGCATTATGATTTCCTTCTATCCCGACTATGACGAGCACCTCCTGTTCGCTCGGGAGGAGGAGGAAATGGAGCGCGTGATTTCCACCATTCGCGCGGTGCGCAACCGCCGTGCAGAAATGAACGTGCCCCCCTCCCGCAAGGCAAACCTCATTGTCATCACTCCCTATCCCGAAACCTTCCGCCGCGCGACCCCCTTCTTTGAGAAGCTGGCATCCGCCGAGACTCTCACGGTGGTGGACAGCTACGACGGCGAGGGGGCTGTGAAAATCGTCACCGACTCCGCCACCGTTGCCATTCCCATGGGCGACCTCGTGGATCTGGAAAAGGAGCGTGCGAGAATGGAGGCAGAGCGCGCCAAGGTGCTGGCAGAAATTGACCGCATTGAGCGCAAGCTCGCAAACGAGGGCTTCGTCAGCAAGGCACCTGCCGCCGTGGTAGAGGGCGAACGCGCCAAGCTGGAAAAATACCGCCTGACGCTCTCTCAGCTGGAAACGGCACTTGCAAATCTGTAATACAAGCAAATACGAAAACGAAAAGGAAGTCGCAAAAGCGACTTCCTTTTTGGCGTTCCATAAAATGCGCAGCGCGCGGAAGTATTATTTCAGCTTTCTCGGCGTGCTGATAAGCCCCGCCAGATAGTCAAGAGAAACGTTGTAGTACTGTGCTAAAACAATCATGCGCTCAAGCGGAATGGCTCTTTTTCCGTTTTCATACTGAGCGTAATAGGATTGACTTGTGCCGATAATTTTTGCAATTTCCGCCTGGCTTTTATCGGCGTCCTCTCTCAGGTCCTTTAGCCGTTGATAAACACTCATTTCCCCACCGTCCCCGTTCTTTTTTGAAAATTATAGCACAAATGAACTAAAAACAGTTGACATTAGTTCGCAATTGAACTACAATATATTTAGTTCACATTGAAACTATTTCAAAAGGCGGTTGGAAATGAAAAAAACACTTGAAAAGCTTTGGCATGAATATCTTTCGGACGAATGCGCCGTAATTGATACGGAAGAGGAGCGAGCACTCAGCAAAAAGGCAGTAGAGCTGCACGAAAAAGCAAGTGCATTTCTGAACAGGGAACAAGAGGAGGCAGTAGAAAAATACGTTGAGGCAATCTGCGACATTGAATCCTGTTATGTGAAAAAGGCGTTTATAAAGGGGTGTGAATTTGGGGTTTTGTTTCTTTTAGAGGCGGGGGATTTTGGAAAGTAAAAAACCGTTCTCAGAAGCTATATACTTTGTTTATCAAGGCGACAGCTGTGAAAAAGCAAGACGGAGAACAGCTGATTATCTTTGCCCTTTATAGTGCGCTCAGAGCAGGCGCGAGAGGGTGCGGAGCGCCTTTTCGTTGTCGGAGAGGACTGTGTACACCACGGTGCTGCCAAAGAGCGTGACGGTGGCACCCTCAAGATAAGAGAGGTCACACAGGGGGGTGCCCTCCAGCATTGCAAGCCGTCCGCGCACAAGCCCTGCCACCTCGTAGGCGGCGTCCCTGTCGGGACAGTAAAAGATGCCCATTTCTGCAACGCATGACGGAGAGGAGCCGAGAAACAGCGCCATTTCCAGGATATCCTCGCGGTCGTCCCCTCCGTCTTCACGGGCAAACAGAAGCGAAAACAGGTCGGGAGAGAGATAGGTCTCCTGCTCCTCTCCCGCGCGGCTGTCATAATACAGCCCCGCAGGCATGGGATATGCGTGAGAGAAGGAAAGCAGCGTTTCGTAGGCACTCACCCGGCGCCCGCACGAGGAGAGCGTTTGAGTGCAGAGAAAGAGCAGTATCACAGATAGCAAAAGGCAAATCGCTTTTTTCATAACGCCCCCTTTTTTGCCAAGGTATGTACGGGGGGTGCCTTTTATGACGGCGCGCCAGGGCAAAAAGAAAAGGCACCGCGTGTCCTGCAGGCAGATACGCGGTGCCTTATACGGGGAAAATTACTTCACTTCGACTTCTGCGCCGGCTTCCTTCAGCTCAGCTGCAACCTTGTCGGCCTCTTCCTTGGAAACGCCTTCCTTGATTGCCTTAGGAGCGGCCTCAACGAGGTCCTTCGCTTCCTTCAGGCCCAGGCCGGTGATAGAACGAACGGCCTTGATAACGTTCAGCTTGTTAGCGCCGGCGCTCTTCAGGATCACGTCGAACTCGGTCTTCTCCTCAGCAGCAGCTACGGGAGCAGCACCGCCAACAGCAGCAACAGCTACGGGAGCAGCGGATACGCCGAACTCTGCCTCCATTTCCTTAACCAGGTCAGCCAGTTCCAGAATAGTCAGACCCTTTACCAGGTCCATGATTTGAGTGGTCTTTTCGTTTGCCATGTCTTTACCCTCCGAAAATAATCTTAATTTTTTTGTTGTTTGGTGCAGAATTACGCTTCTGCGGGGGTCTCTTCACCCTGCTTGTCAATAATCGCCTGCAAGCAGCGTGCAAAGCCGTTGAGCGGGCCCATCATAGAGCCAAGCAGACGGGCAATCAGCACATCCTTGCCGGGGATTTCGGCGAGGGCGATGACACCGTTTGCGTCCAGGAGCTCACCGTCAACAAAGCCCGCCTTAATTTCAAAGGTGTCAATCTTGTCGGCATACTCCTTCATGATTTTTGCAGCGGCAATGGGGTCCGATGCGCTGACAGCGATACCGTTCATACCCGTCAGGTACTGCTTCATATCGCCGTAGCCAGCTTCCTCACAAGCGCGGCCAATCATGGAGTTCTTCTTGACGCTGTAAGCAACGCCTGCGGCACGCAGTGCGGCACGAAGCTTGGTATCGTCCTCAACGGTGATACCCTCGTACTTCACCAGCACGCCTGCAGCAGCGCCCTTGATCTGCTCCGCAAGGGAAGCAACCAGAGCTTGCTTTTCAGCGAGAATCTTGCTACTCGGCATTTCTTTTTCCTCCGTATAAAATAATAAGATCCCTTCCCGGAAAGCCGAGAAGGGACCGCAAAAAAACATAGCTATGTCGTTTTGGCGCCACCTCGGCAGGGAAAGCAAAGCTTTTACCGGGAACCTGCTGTCTTAGGATAACGATAGGATTATAGCACAGGGTGTGCCTGTTGTCAAGCGTTTTCGCGGAATTTTTTTATAGGGCGTTTTTAGTTCAGTCGCCCGAGCAGACTCCGCGCAAAGGAGGCGGCGTCAGGCGCATATCCGTCCGCGCCGATTCGCGCGGCAAGCTCCTCTGTCAGAACGGCACCTCCCACGTAGATGGGGCAGGTGACGCCTGCCTCCCTCAGGTGGCGTATCGTCTGCTCCATGGCAGGCACGGTGGTGGTCATAAGGGCAGAGAGCCCGACGGCAAGCGGCTTGTTCACAAGCGCCGCCTCGGTAATCAGCTCCTTTGGCACGTCCTTGCCCAGGTCTACGACGGTAAAGCCGTAGGAGGCAAGCACCACGCCCACAATGTTTTTGCCAATATCGTGCACGTCCCCCTTGACGGTGGCAAGCACGACCCTGCCGCGCTCCGCCTCCCCCTTGGGCAGACGGCGGGAAAGCACCGCAAAGGCAAGCTTGGCGCTTTCCGCAGAGGAAAGCAACTGCGGCAGAAAGAGCTTGCCCTCCTCATACTGCCGCCCGACCTCGGTCAGGGCAGGAATGAGAATCTCCGTCACGGCGTCCATGGGGCTGGCAAGGGTGGCAAGCGCCTCCTCCGTTGCCGCCTCCGCACGGCTTTTGAGTCCGCGCAGAATACAGGTTGCAAGGTCGGGCGTCTCCCCCTGTGGGGTGGGCTGTGTGGGAGCCGCGGCGGCTTCACCATAGGCGGTAATATAATCAACGCAGTCCGCATCGTAGCCCGAAAGAGCGTGATAGGCGCGGACGGCGTCCATCATGGCGGTGTCGCAGGGGTTGATAATCGGCATCGTCAGCCCACTTGCAAGCGCCATGGTCAGAAACGTTTTGTTGAGCAGCGGCCGCGCCGGCAGCCCGAATGAAATATTGGAAACGCCAAGGGCGGTCTGTACCCCCAGCGCACGCACAAGGCGAAGTGCCTCCAGCGTTTCTTTGACCTGTGCCTGCTCCGCAGAGGCGGTCAGGGTCAGGGTATCAATGACGATGCGATGCGGGGCAATCCCGTACTCACCTGCGCGCTCCACGATGCGGGCTGCAATTTCGTAGCGCTCACGGGCGGTTTTCGGTACTCCTCGTTCGTCCATTGTCAGCCCCAGCACCATGGCGCCGTATTTTTTGGCAATCGGGAAGACGGCGTCCATCACGCGCTCCTCGCCGTTCACGCTGTTGAGCAGGGGAACGCCGTTGTAATACCGCGCACCCGCCTCCAGGGCGGCGGGGGAGGAGGAATCCAGCTGAAGCGGCAGGTCGCAGTATTCCTGCACCTGCGTCACCGCGCGGCGCATAAGGGCTGACTCGTCCCCCGTGCCAACGCCTACGTTGAGGTCCAGGAGGTGTGCGCCCGCGTCCGCCTGTCGGATTGCCTCGGTTGCAAGATAGTCAAGGTCACCGCTCATCAGCGCCTCCTTGAGGCGCTTTTTGCCCGTGGGATTGAGCCGCTCTCCGCACACCTTGACGCCTCCGTCAAAGACGAGGCGGCGCGTGCCGGAGCAAACGGCAGGAACGGGGGTGACGGAGGGGCGCACGACGGGAGTGCCGCGCAGATCTGCAAGACGGCTGACGAGCGACGGCGTTGTGCCGCAGCAGCCACCGATGACGCTGACACCCAGCGCAACCAGCTCACAAGCCGCGTGCAGAAACTCCTCCTCGGTGAGGTCATAGACCGTCTTGCCGTTCCGATAGGAGGGAAGCCCCATATTGGGCTGCACGATGACGGGCACCTCGCTCACGGCAAGGAGGCGCCGCACCACCTCGGTCATTTCGCCGGGTCCCCGGGAGCAGTTGACGCCGAGAGCGTCCACGCCAAGCCCCGACAGAACGGTGGCAACGATTTCGGGCGTGGCACCCGAGAGGGTGCGTCCGCTTTCGTCAAAGGTCACGGTGGCAAACAGGGGCTTGTCCGTATGCTCCCTGACTGCCAGCACGCACGCCTTGAGCTCGTAGAGGTCGGAAAAGGTTTCGGCGATATAGCCGTCCACCTCGTCGCGCGTAAGACAGACCATCTGCCTGTACGCCGCGTAGGCATCGTCAAAGGACAGGGTGCCAAGCGGGGCAAGCAGCGACCCCGTGGGACCGAGGTCAAAAAAGACGCGCTTGCCCGCCGTGCGCGCGTGGGAAATGGCGGCGTGCGCCACCTCCTCTATGGGGTAGGCACCCCTGTATTTGATAGGGTTTAGCCCAAAGGTATTCGTCGTGATAAAATCCGCCGCGGCGTACGCCCCGTGAATCTCACGGATGACGGCGGGGTGGGTGATATTCAGGTCCTCGGGGACGGGGACAGCGGGCAGGCGCTTCTCCAGCTCGCTTCCCATGCCGCCGTCAAAAATCATCAGTTGCTTTCCGAGCGCTTGCATACCGATTGCTCCTTTCTGAAAACACAATGTGCAAACAGCGGACAGGTGTTGCACCTCTGTCCGCGCGCGCCGCCAATCGCGAGGACCGCCGCCATGCTTTTCTGCGGAATCATCAGTCCTCCCCCCGTCAGGGCGACGCCGATTTTTCCCCCGTCAAGGATGCGGTGAATTTCCGCGACGTCCTCCACGGGGCTGCCCTCGTAGCCGGGGCAGAAGCGACGGGAGAGCGGCTCGGCGCACCGCGCCTCCTCCCCGTCGGCAAGCTGCTCCAGGAGAGCGGAGCCGCAGGCATCTGCCACAAGAGCCCGACGCAGGTCGGTCAGCGCCAGACGGCGCAGATACAGCTCCACCTCTCCTCCGAGGGTCATCAGGGAGAGGTAATAGGCGGGCGCATCCCCCAAAAAGGTGCGGTACGGCTCCTTTTCAAGAAAAGGAAGGCGCCTATCAAAGCGCTTCGTCAGGTAGCGGAAGCGCTGCATTTTTATCAGCACGGAAAGCGCTTCTGCCACCTCCTGCCGCAGGTCCCCGTCCGCCTCAAGCCCTAAAAATCCAAGATAGGAAAGGGCGTTCTTTATAAGGTCAGAAGAAATCATGGAACAAATGCGAGAGGCGCTCACAAATGGTGACGGCGGTCCTTGCCTGATTCATGGTGTACAGGTGAATACCGGGCGCCCCCTTTGCCACGAGGTCCATGATCTGATATACGGCGTAGCTGATGCCGATTTCCTCCATGATGGCGGGGTTTTCGGCGTATACCTCAATCATATTGCGGAAATCCAGGGGCACGGTGCTTCCGCACATGCTCTGGATGCGGCGGATATTTTTGGGGTTGCAGAGAGGCATAATGCCCGGGATGATGGGGGAGGTGATTCCGATGCGGCGCGCCTCCTGGACGAGGCGGTAATAGTAGGCGTTGTCGTAAAAAATCTGGGTGATAAAGAAGGTGGCGCCGCACTCCTCCTTCTTTTTCATATTCTCAAGGTCCCGATAGAGGGTTTCACTCTCGCTGTGCCCTTCAGGGTAGCAGGCACAGCCCAGGGTAAAGCCGTAGGGCGCAAGATAGGTTGCCAGGTCGGTGGCGTGTGCAAAATGCTCACAGTAGGGGCGGGTGAAATCCACGGGGCGGTCTCCGCGCAGGGCAAGCACGTTCTCCACGCCCAGCTCCCTCAGGTGGCGCGCCACGCGGTCAATCTCCGCGGGGGTGGAGGGACCGCCCGTCAGGTGGGCAAGGGGCTCCATGCCCGCTTGCTTGATGTATCCCGATATTTCTGCCGCACGCCCGCTGTTGGTGCCGCCCGCCCCGTAGGTCACGCTGATAAAGTCGGGGGACAGCTCCCGCAGGGTGTCAATGGTGCGCAAGAGGTCCTCCACCTCTGCGCCGTCCCTTTTCGGGGGGAACACCTCAAAGGAAAGGGTGCGCTTTTTTGCTAATAGCTCGTTGATTTTCATATTCGTTCTCCTGTTGGCCACGGTGTGCCTGCTTTGGAAATAAGATTTGGAAAGGCAAAGCACCGTCTTTTTGCTTGCCTTGCTTTCTGGCGCCTTACTGATAGGTGTGCTTTTTGGTGTAAAGCACGTGCCAGAGCTTTTTGTAGCTTTCGTGGCGGCTGGGGGCAATTTCGCCCTCCTCCACCGCCCGTGCAATCGCACATTCGCGCGCGCCCTCGCCCGTGTGGGTGCAGTCGCCGTAGCGGCATTTGCCAAGGTAGGGACGGAACTCGCGGAAGGCGTCAAACAGGTCCTCCATCTCAAAAAAATCAAAGTGGGCAAAGTCCAGCATGGAAACGCCGGGCGTATCGGCAAGATAGCCGGGGTTGGCGCCCTCTCCCACCTCGTAAAGCTCCACGTGGCGCGTGGTGTGACGACCGCGCTCAATGCGGGCGGAGATGGTGTTGGTGGCAAGACAAAGGTGCGGGAACAGGGCGTTGAGCAGGGTGGATTTCCCCACGCCCGATGCCCCTGCAAAGGCGGCGGAGCGCCCCTCCCTCAGAATCCCGTCAAGATAGGCGCGCAGCTCACCGACACCCGTGCCCGTTTCGCCCGAAACGCAAAAGACCCTGAGCCCCACCTGGCGGTAGAGGTCGGTATATTTTTTGCTCTCCTCCTCGCCAAAATCCGCCTTTGTCACAATGACAATCGGCTCCACGCCGTGATGCTCTGCAATCGCAAGCAGCTTGTCCAGCGTTTCCAGAATGGGGGCGGGGCGTGCGGCGGCAATGACGCAAAAGAGATAATCCAGGTTTGCCATGGGGGGACGGATCAGGCAGCTTCTTCTCGGCAGCACCTCGTCAATGACGGCGGTGTTTTCCGGGTCGGAGTCATCGTAGGTCACCTTGACGAGGTCTCCCACCAGCACCTTTTCGTCCTTGTGGCGGAAGAGCCCTCGCGCACGGCAGCTGAAAAGGAAGGGGGCACCCTCCTCGGCTGTGCGCACGCAGTACAGGCCTCCCAGCCCTTTCACTACTTTTCCGTTGATTGCTTTAGTCATCGGCTTCCTCGTTGTATTTTTTTCTGAGCTGACCGCAGGCGGCGTCAATGTCCGCTCCAAGACGGCGGCGCACCGTGGCGGTGACTCCGCGCTTCTCCAGCTCCCGCGCGAATGCGGCGGCGCTTTCCTTGGTGCCGTGGCGGAAGCCCGTTCCCGCCACCTCGTTGACGCGAATCAGGTTGACGTGAATGGGTGCCGCCTTAGGCAGGTCGGGGCGGTCGAAGGCACGCCTGAGCAGCGTGGCAAGGGCGGCGGCATCCTGCGGGGTGTCGTTTTGCCCTGCAATCAGGGTGTATTCAAAGGAAATGCGTCTGCCCGTCGCGGCAAAATAGTCGCCGCAGGCGCGGAGCAGCTCTGCAATGGGATAGCGGCGGTTGATGGGCATGATGGCGTCCCGCTTCTCGTCCGTCGCGGCGTGCAGGGATACCGAAAGCGTGATGGGCAGATTTTCCTGCGCCAGGTCACGGATGCGGGGCACGATGCCGCAGGTGGAGAGGGAAATGTGGCGGTAGCCGATATGCACGCCGTCTGGGTCGGAGAGCAGACGCAGAAAGCGCAGCACGTTTTCGTAGTTGTCAAGCGGCTCACCGATGCCCATCAGGACGATGCCTGAGATGCGCTCCCCTACATCCCGCTCTGCGGCAATCACCTGTCCCAGCATCTCGCCCGCCGTCAGGTCGCGCACCTTGCCACCGATGGTGGAGGCGCAGAAGCGGCACCCCATACGGCAGCCCACCTGGCTGGAAATGCACAGGGTGTTGCCGTGATGATACCGCATAAAGACGCTTTCAATATGGGCGCCGTCATGAAGACGGAACAGATATTTGACCGTGCCGTCCAGGGCACTCACCTGCTTCCTCGCCACCGTGGGATAGGGGGGCAGACAGTGCTCGGTCAGGTAGTCGCGCAGGGAGGCGGGGAGGTTGGTCATTTCGGAAAACTCCGCGCCGCGGTGGAGCCAGGTAAACACCTGCCCCGCGCGGAAACGGGGCTGTCCCGCCGCCGCGAGGAAAGCCGCAAGCTCCTCCTTGGTCATGGACACGAGGTCCGTCATGCGCGCCTCCTTTCCAGACGGGCAATATAAAAGCCGTCCGTGCGGTGAATGTGGGGATACAGGGTCAGGTGCCCGAGGGGGGCGGAAAGCCCTC
>JAFQJX010000045.1 GCA_017397205.1 Clostridia bacterium
AAAGCCGCTGTCGTTCTTGGTAAAGCGTTTTTGTTCCATCTTATTTTCCTACGCAGAAATGTGAAAAAATGCGGTCAACAACCTCCTGGCTGACCTCTCTGCCGTCCAGCATGGAAAGCGAGCCGATTGCCGCCTCCAAATCTCCGCAGGCAACGTCCGCAGGCACGCCTGCGGCAAGCGCCTCCAGCGCGTAGGTCAGCTGCTCAAGAGCCGTTGCAAGCGAGGCATACTGCCGCGCATTTGAAAGAATGGCGTCCTGCCCGACCTGTACCGCGCCGTCCGTAAACAGGTCGCGCACAAGGAGTGCGAGAGGAGCGGTGTCGCCCGTTTTTGCCGAGAGCGTCAGCACGTGGGAAAAGGCGTCCTCCACCGCCTGCATATCGGCGTGGGGCAGGTCCCATTTGTTGAGAATTGCCACCACCGTCGCTGAGGTGCCGCGGAGCGCGTCAATCAGGCGCAGGTCCTCGTCTGTGAGGGATTCGGATGCGTCAAAGACGGCAAACACGAGCTGGCTTTCCTCAATTTTGGCGCAGCTTCTCTCAACCCCGATTCTCTCAACGAGGTCCTCGGTTTCGTGAATGCCTGCCGTATCGGAGAGGTGAAGCGTCAGGTCTCCCAGCGCCACCGTGCGCTCCAGCACGTCCCGCGTGGTACCTGCCACGTCGGTGACAATGGCGGCGTCCTCACAGCACAGCAGGTTGTACAGGGAGGATTTTCCTACGTTCGGGCGGCCGCAGATGACGGTGGGAATGCCCTCTGCAATCGTGCGCCCCGTTTTGTAGGTGGCAAGCAAAGCCCGCATGGTGTGTTGCGCCTCCGTCAGGCGCTGTGTCAGGTCCTCTCGGGAAAGCTGGGCAAGGTCCTCCTCGGGGTAATCAATGGTGGCGTACAGCGACGCCATCACCAGCACCAGCTCCTCGTGGAGCGCGGAGAGCGCCTGCGACAGGCGGCTGCGGCTTTCTCTTGCAGACAGGCGGAGCTGTCCCCGCGAGGTTGCCTCAAGCAGAGAGCCGATTCCCTCCGCCTCCGTCAGGGAAAGGGTGCCGTTCATATAGGCGCGGCGGGTAAACTCACCTGCCGAAGCAAGGCGCGCACCTGCCGACAAAATCACCTCCAGCACTGTGCGGGTCACGAGAAGCCCGCCGTGGCAGGTGATTTCTACGGTGTCCTCCCCCGTGTAGGAGTGGGGGGCAGGGAATAGAAGCGCCAGCCCGTCGTCCACAACCTCCTCTCCGTCCACGATATCACCGCGCACGGCGGTGCGGGGGGGACAAAGAGAAAGGGGCGTCCCACGGGAGGGGCGGAAGCACTTGTCGGCCACGGCAAACGCCTCGGGTCCCGTGACCCGAATAAGGGCAACCCCGCCCTTACCGGGCGGGGTTGCAATGGCCGCTACGGTCGCGGAAAAATCAATCATCTGTTTCCTCGGTTGCGGTTTCTTGTTCGTTTGTTTGCTGGGAGTCCTTCTTGGAGGGGCGCTCCACGTAAATCACGATGCGGCGGCTGTTATCGCTGCCAATGGACTGCGTGGTGACACCCTCAATGGACTGCACCTCAGAGTGAATAATGCGTCTTTCGTAGGGGGACATGGGCTCCAGAGTCACCTTGTGACCCTTGGCGAGCGCCTTGTTTGCCATACGGCGTGCAAGCTGGCGCAGGGTCTCTTCTCTCTTGGCACGGTAGCCCTCAACGTCAACGGTCACGCGGCTGCGGTCGCGCTCTCCGTTTGCATCCTTTTGTGCGGAGGCAAGGTTTGCCAGATACTGCAGGGCGTCCAGCGTGTCACCGTGGTGACCGATGAGCAGGGAGGCGTTGTCGCCCTTGATGCTGACGCGGCGGGTGCCGTCGTCACAGCGAAGCAGCTCCACCGTCACGTCCTCAAGACCGAGGTCGGTGACAAGGGTGGTGACAAAATCGTAGGCACGGTCGTCGCCCGGCTTAGCATCCACGTGCTCAAAATGCAGCTCCTCCTCGGGAACTACGACGGAGCGAGCGGGCTCACGCTTGGTTTTCTTTTCGTTTCTTTCGCTCTTTTCGGGCTTGCCTTCGCCTGCCTGACGGGCGGGCTTTTCCTTCTTGGTGGGGGCGGGCTTTTCGCGTCTTTGACGGCGCGGGGGCTCCTCCCCTGCAACCTCCATGGATGCCTTTACCTTGGCGGGCTTTGCGCCGATGCCAAAGAGAATGCCCTTGGAGCCAAGGTCAATAATTTCAAAGGTCACGTCATCCAGCTCTCCTGCGCCGAGGGCAAGACGGGCATTTTCCTTTGCCTCGTTCAGGTCACGGCCGGAGGCGATAATTTCTTTTCTCACAGTTGTTCCTCTTTCTTAATATTCGTCGTCGTCATCTTCATAATGCAGGGATTTGGGCTTGCCGTTTTCGTCAACGGAGGTACCCACAACGGTTCTCGGTTGTCCCTTCTGGTTTTTCATAGCGCGCTGAATCTCGCGGATTTCCTCCTCGGTGTAGGTGGGCAGGGGCATCAGCTTTGCCAAAAGAACCGTCTGCAGCACGCCGAACAGGGAGGTGTAAATCCAATAAAGACCCACGGCGGCAGGGGTGATAAAGGCAATCCACAGGGACATGAGCGGCATCATGAGGTTCATGATGGTCATGGAGGATTTCTGCTCGGGGGTCTGGCTCTGAAGCTGTGCCATGCCGTTATCGTTGAGCTTTCTGCCAATCCACATGGAGAGGTAGGAAAGGGCGCAGCAGAGCACGGGAATAAGCAAGAGCCACAGATTGACCCTTTGATCACCCACCTTGAAGGAGGGGGTCAGCCCCAGATTCAGGTGGCCGAACAGGTTGAAGTCGGGCAGGAAGCGGACAATCCCTTCGGGCGCCTCGCCCGTCTGATTGAGCCGATTGATCATCTCAATCTGTCTTGCGGTATCAATGGCGTCGAAGGCAGCTGCCTCGCCGTAATGCACCTTGTGCAGGTTGGAAATGACCTCGTTTGACAGGTTGCAGATATACTTGAGGGGGAAACGGATAATGCGGTACAGGGCGATGATGATGGGAAACTGAATCAGCATGGGCAGGCATCCCGAGAAGGGAGAATAGCCCTCTCTCTGCTGAAGCTCCATCAGCTCCTCCTGCTTTTTGCGCAGGGTTTTCTGGTCAGTTCGGCCTGCGTACTTCTTTTCAATCAGCATCATCTTGGGGCGGAGAGCCGCACCCTTGATGCTGTTCTTCTGCTGCTTGATTGACATGGGAAGCGTCACAAGCTTGACCACGAGGGCGAACAGGAGCAGAGAAAGCACGTAGTTGCCACGGCAGACGTAGTTCAGACCCTGCATGACATAGCCAAAGGGATATGCGAAAATATCCCAGAAGCCGCTAAAGTTCATTCTTAACATTTGTCTCATCCATTTCTTGTTTGGGAGTGCATTTGCCGCTTTCTATCTTGCTTTGAATTACACTTTTCGGCGCCCTGCGCGCACCCTTCAGGGGGACGGGGTCATAGCCACCGCGACTAAAGGGATTGCAGCGAAAAATCCGCTTGACGGATAAAAACAGCGCCACGAAGAAACCTCGGTTCTGAAATGCCTCAAGGGCATAGGATGAGCAGGTCGGATAAAACCTGCAGCAAGGCGGTTTCAGCGGGGAAATGCATTTTCTGTAGAGCTTGATAAGCCAGATAAACAGGTGCTTCATTTTCTTGTGAGCATGTCCAGACGGTCAAAGGCGCGGTACAGGTCCTTTTCCAGGTCCGTGCTTTTCTTGTCGGTTGCTTCCTGCCTTGCGGCAAGGACCACGAGATACCCGCGGCGGATGCCGTGTTTTTTATCAAGCTGACGGTATGCCTCACGGAGAATGCGGCGGGTGCGGGAGCGCACCACGGCGCCGCCCAGCTTTTTGGAGACGGTGAGGCCAATTCTGTTTACCGTGATTTTGAGGGGATGCGCCTTTTTCAGACGCCCCTTCGCCCAGTCGGGCAGCACGTAGACCGCCACGCAGGGAGTTACAAACCGTTTTCCTTTGGAATACGCCTTCTGATACAGGTGGTTTTCACAAATTGCGGTAAACTTCATTTTGCGCTTTCCTCCTGCCTACGGTTATAGAAAACCCCGATAAAGCCGTGTGACTTATCGGGGCTATTGCGAGCACAGTCGCTATTAATAGGTGAGTCTCGCTCTACCCTTGGCGCGTCTTCTCTTCAGTACTTTTCTGCCGTTCGCAGTCGCCATTCTTTTACGGAAGCCGTGTTCCTTGCTTCTCTGTCTCTTCTTGGGCTGGTAAGTTCTCTTCATAATGGCACCTCCTCTTTGGTGTCGGCATCTAAGATGCCGCAGGTTACACGCGTATTCACAACGCACATATTATATCTAAATTCTATACTGTTGTCAAGAGTTTTTTCAAAATTCGCCCCCAAAAGCGCTTTTTTGGGGCAAGAAATCTCGCGGGGTACTTTACAAAAAGAGAGGGG
>JAFQJX010000046.1 GCA_017397205.1 Clostridia bacterium
CGGAGCGTGGTGTCAAAATTGCCTTTGAAAACACGGAAGGGGAGGAGTTCCTCTTTGCCCTGATGCAATACTTTCGGGGCAACCCAAGCGTGGGCTTTTGCTGGGATTCCGGGCACGAAATGTGCTACAACCACTCCGAGGATATTCTCGGCGCGTGCGGGGACAATCTGCTGATCACTCACCTCAATGACAATCTCGGCATCAGCCGCCCCGACGGGACGACGTATTGGACGGACGATCTGCACCTGATGCCCTTTGACGGCATTGCGGATTGGAGCGAGGTTGCACGGCGGCTCAGACGCCAACCGCGCCTTGCCTGCCTCAATTTTGAAATCAACCGCAAATCCAAGCCCGACCGCCACGAAAATGACGCGTATATGGAAATGCCCCTTGCACTTTATTATGCAGAGGTTTACAAGCGCGCCTGCCGTGTTGCAGCCCTGTACCAAGACAGCAACACCTGACAGGGTCGGATCGTTTGCCCCCTCCTTGCTTTCAGACAGAAAAAACCTGATTGAATCGGGTTTTTTCTTTTTTTCTTTACAGAAAAGGAAAAAAGTAGTATACTTTTATCACTACGTTGAGAGGAGTGCACCATGGCAAAGAAGGCAGAGCAGAAATGCCGCATCCTGACCCTGTACGAGATTCTCTTAAATGAAACGGACGAAGGTCACCCTATGGTGGAGGCGCGGCTGCGCGCCCGCCTTGCGGAGCGCGGAATAGAGGCGGAGCGGAAAACCGTCCTTGATGACCTTCACGCCCTCGAGGACTTTGGGGTGGATATTGAAAACCGCCGCGGCAAGGGTGGGGGCTATTATCTTGCCTCCCGTACCTTTGAGCTGGCAGAACTCAAGCTGCTGGTGGACGCCGTGCAGTCCTCCACATTCATCTCCGAAAAGAAAAGCATCGTGCTGCTCAAAAAGCTGTACACGATGACCTCCCGCTACGAGGCAGAGCAACTTCGCAGGCAGGTGCACGTTTGCGGACGCGTCAAGGCAGACAGCGCCGCCGCCATTTACGCCGTGGATACGGTGCACGCCGCCATTGCAGAGAAGCGCAGAATCACCTTCCGCTATTCCGAGTGGGGCATGGATAAAAAACTCCACCCCCGTCACGGCGGCGCTCTCTATGAGGTCAGCCCCTACCTGCTCACCTGGGACGACGGCAACTATTACATGGTGGGCTACGACCACGGGGCGGAGGCGAAAAAGCACTTCCGCGTTGACAAAATGACGGGCACCGCCCTATCTGACAAGGTGCGCGGTGGCGAGGAGGTATTTTCACATTTTGACCCTGCCGTGTATTCCCGACAGACCTTCGGTATGTATGGCGGTGAGGAAACCTCCGTCAGTCTTTTGTGTCACAATTCCCTTGTCGGGGTGGTGCTGGACCGCTTCGGCGAGGACGTCACCTTGATTCCCCAGGGGGAGGAGCATTTCCGCTTTCAGGTGCGCGTGGGCGTTTCTCCCGTATTTCTGGCGTGGGTGATTGGATACGGCAAAAAAATGCGGATTCTTTCGCCCGAGAGCGTCGCTGACGAGCTTCGCGCGCTTGCAAGAGAAGCACTTGGTTGAAATTCCCCTTGCAACCCGTGCGCGGTTGTGCTATAATCTAACATTATTATTCTTTATTTTTTAAGAGGCATCCCATGTTTGAAATCAAGAGAAAAGAGTGTCTGAATCCTACCGTGACACGGATGGATATCTACGCCCCCCGCGTTGCCGCCAAGGCGGAGCCGGGACAGTTCATTATTTTGCGCGCGGACGCAGAGGGGGAGCGCATTCCCCTGACCGTTGCGGATTATGACCGAGAGGCGGGCACCGTCACCATTATTTTTCAGGTGGTGGGCGCGACGACGGAAAAGCTCAATCACTTAAGCGAGGGCGATTGCCTTTGCGATTTTGTGGGTCCGCTTGGCCGTGCCACCCATACGGATGGGCTGAAAAAGGTAGCCGTCGTGGGCGGCGGCGTGGGCTGTGCGATTGCATTTCCCATCGCCAAAAAACTGCACGCGCTGGGCTGTGAGGTACATAGCATCATCGGCTTCCGCTCCCGCGACCTCGTCATTCTGGAGGAGGATTTCCGTAGCGTGAGCGACAAGCTTTGTCTGATGACGGACGACGGAAGTGCAGGGGAGAAGGGGCTTGTCACCGACGCCCTGCGCGCCCTGATTGAGTCGGGTGAGGAGTACGACGAGGTCATTACCATCGGACCCCTTCCCATGATGAAATTCGTGTGCCTGCTCACCAAGGAGTACGGCATCAAGACCGTTGCGTCCATGAATCCCATCATGATTGACGGAACGGGAATGTGCGGCGGCTGCCGCCTGACCGTCGGCGGTAAAACCGTATTTGCCTGCGTGGACGGACCCGAGTTTGACGGCCACGAGATTGATTTTGATGAGGCAATGGCAAGGAGCAATGCGTATGGTGAGTTTGAGCGCCATAGGTACGAAAGCGCTTGCAACCTCTTTAAGGAGGTAAAGTAAAATGCCAAACATGTCAGTTAAAAGAAACGTAATGCCAACTCAAGACCCAAATGTAAGAAATAAGAATTTTGACGAGGTGGCTCTCGGTTATACCGAGGAGCAGGCAATAGACGAAGCGAAAAGGTGCTTGAACTGTAAGCATAAGCCCTGCGTTGGCGGATGCCCTGTTAAAATTTATATTCCTGACTTTATTGCCAAGGTGGCGCAAGGGGAGTTTGAGGAAGCATACAAAATAATTGCAAAATCTTCCTCGCTACCTGCGGTTTGCGGCAGGGTTTGCCCACAGGAAAAC
>JAFQJX010000047.1 GCA_017397205.1 Clostridia bacterium
AAGGAGCACGGCACTAAGTCCTACGCGGAGGGGCAGAAGAAAATTCTTGTCTGGGCTGACTTTGACAACGCCATTCTGGATAAAATTATCAAGCGCCTTGCCCTCGACGATACCTACTTCGTTGAGGAGCTGGACGACCCCCTGAATATCCTTGCGCGCGACCTGGACGAGATTTACAGCATCGTCCTGATTGTGACGGACTGCACCAAGTTTTCCAACAACCCCTCTGCTCTGACGCGCATCAACCAGACGCTGGTGGACTACGTGCGGTACGGCGGCAAGCTCATCTGCACCCATGATGCCATCTACCGCCGCACAAGAAACGACCTGTTGCAGGAAATGTACGGCTGTAAAATCACGCACTTCCGAGAAGCGGACGGCATAGACTATGTGAAAACGGACGACTGCAAGGAGCTTGGCGCCTTCCCGTCCCTGCCCGACGGCTTCGTGCTGCATGACGCCGAGCTGTGCTGGGGCGACCTGGCATACGACGTCAACGTCTATTTTGAAACGCCCGACGGTATGCCGCTGGTGTTCTCGCGTGAGTACGGAAACGGCGTCTGCATTTATCTGCATTCGGGCGATTACAAATTCAATCCCCCTCCCTCTCTTGGCAAGCCCGAGCGCGAGTTCGTAACGCTGCTCCGCGATGCCATTCAGCTTGATTTTGATTTTTAACGCGAGGTACCTGCCGTGTTGACCGCAACCATGATCGTCCTATCCGTTCTTGTCCTACTCCTTGCCGTCTATCTGATTTGCCTTGCCCCCTGCGGCAAGAGAGGAGAGCGCTTCCGCCCCTTTGAGGAGGTCTATATCGCCCACCGCGGCTTCTTTGACAACAAGGGACCCGCCCCCGAAAACTCTCTCGCCGCCTTTGCCGCCGCAACCGAGCGTGGCTACGGCATTGAGCTGGACGTGCAGCTGACAAGGGACGGCTACCTCGTGGTATTCCACGACGGAAATCTCAAGCGCATGTGCGGCGTTGACCGCGAGGTGGAGGAGTGCACCTACGAGGAGCTGTGCCGGTACACCCTCGCCTCCTCGCAGGAGAAAATCCCGCTCTTTTCCGAGGCGCTTGCCGTCATTGGCGGCAAGGTGCCGCTGATTGTGGAAATCAAGAACTCCCCAAAATGGCGCGAGGCATCCGAGGAAACGGCAAAGCTGCTGGACACCTATACGGGCATTTATTGCCTGGAGTCCTTTGGTCCCCGTATTGTTGCGTGGTACAGGAAAAACCGCCCCGACGTCATTCGTGGGCAGCTTTCCACCAACTATTTCAAGGATGAGCCCGAGATGCGGTTCTGGCACAAGCTCTGGCTGACCAACCTGCTCTATAACGTCAAGGCGAAGCCCGATTTTATTGCCTATCACCACATTCACAAGAATCAGTTCTCCTATCGCCTTCTGCGAAAGCTGTTCCGCGTCAAAAACGTCGCCTGGACCATTAAAAACCAGGAGCAGCTGGAGGCGGCAAAGGACGTCTTCACCTGCATCATTTTTGATAGCTTCACCCCCGACGAGCAGTAACCCCTATTGACAAACGAAAAGAGCACGCACGCAAGGCAAAAAACCTTATGTGTCTGCTCTTTTTCTGTTCGTGAAGCGTTCGCTTGCGCGCAGGGCAAACTGAATGAGCGTGATACTCCGAGCGAAGTATCACGCTACGCGCCCTCTTATTTTTTTCTTGCATTTTGTACGCTTTTGTGGTATAAAGGTACTATCCTTTTATTTTTCGCTCAGGAGGTATAAAGCTATGGAGCTTAATGAGGTTTGGTGTAACTTCTTCAGCGACGGCTTTTTTGGCTACGGAGAAGCGGGCGACTTTCGGTATTGGTCCCTTGCCCATTTCATTCCTCTGATCCTTCTCGGATTGTCCATTTTCCTCATTTACCGCTACCGTGCATTCTTCCGCACCTGGAAGCATGAGGAAACCTTCCGTTTTGTTTACGCCTTCGTGATGCTGATGGTAGAAATGTCCTATTTCTGGCGCATTATGTACGTCGGAAGCTCGGACCCCACCGAGCATCATCTGCTTGACAAGCTTCCCCTCCAGGTATGCGAGTGGACCTGCATCTGCGCCTGCTTTATGATGATGAAGAAAAGCAAGTGGCTGTATCAGATTTGCTTCTACGTCTGCCTGACGGCAGGACTGTTCCCCCTGATTATGCCCGCCGTCATTGACTCCACGGGCCCTGCCTACTACCGCTATTATCAGTTCTGGCTGGAGCATATCCTGCCCATGGTTGGCGTGTTCTATATGACCTTCGTGCACGGCTTCCGTGCCACCCTGCCCGGCGTCGGGCTTGCCGTGGGCGGTCTTGGTGCGCTGGCGGTGCCCTGCATTATTGCCAATATGAAAATCCCGGGCGTGAACTATATGTACCTCGCCACCTCCACGGACGGCGATTCCATTGTCAATATTCTTCCCGAAAACATCTGGGTGCGCCTCGTCCTGTTTGCCGCGGTGATTGGCGCCCTGCTCGTCGCGCTTTATTTCCTCTCCCGCTATCTGGATAGAAAGTTCTCCCCCTCCGCTCCCCTTTTGGCAGAGGGTCAGACGGGCGAGGCGGAGCCGACAGATGACGGTGCGGAGCCGCAAGCACCTGCCTCTCAGGCAGCCACCCCCTCCGAGACCGAGCAGTAATCAGGCGAGGATTCTCTTCTATGAAACTGGTCGCAAGTGATTTTGACAACACCCTGGCAAAGGACGGATGGGTGACGGAGGAAAACAGGCAGGCAGTCGCCGCCTATCGGCGCGCGGGCGGTCTGTTCGGTGTTGTTACGGGCAGAAGCTATTATATCTCTCACGGCATCCCTGCCGATGCAGGGGGGCTTGACTTTATGATTTGCTGCACGGGTGCCCTGATTTTTGACGGCGAGGGCAAGGTGCTGTATCACGAAACTGCCCCCTGTGACGGCATGGTGCGTGACGTCATTCTGAAGGCACAGGAGCTCGGCGCAAACTACTTTGGCGTCAACTATCTGCGTGAGCTGTATGCCCCTAAAATGGACGAGCCCCTGACGGTGGACTTTGGCACCGTCACCTCGTTTGACCACTGCAACGCCCGCTTCCCTACCCCCGAAAGTGCCGACCAATTTGTAGAGTATGTTGAGCGCACCTATCCCGGGCGGTGGCGTGGCTTCCGCAACGGCATTTGTGTGGATATGCCTCCCTACGGCTGCTCCAAGGTAGACGGCATCCGCCGCGTGGCGCAGCTTCTCGGAAACGGGGACGTTCTTGTGGTAGGCGACAACGTAAACGATATTCCTATGCTCCGCGCCTTCCCCTCCTGCTGCGTGGAGGCGGGCGTGCCGCTTGCAAAGGAGGCGGCAGACTCCGTGACCCCCCCCGTTGCCGCCATGCTGGCAGCATTGCTGGAGCAGGAGCAATAACGCACCCCCTTGCGGCGCCGCACGGCGCCGCAATTATTTTTTGAGACCTCGTTGACTTCCCCCTTGATGTATGCTATAATAGCAAAGCATCTTGGGATGTCGCCAAGCGGTAAGGCACGGGACTTTGACTCCCGCATTCGTCGGTTCAAATCCGGCCATCCCAGCCAAGGATAGAGCGCACCCACGCGGTGCGCTTTTTTTCGACTCTGAAGTTTTTCGAAATTTTGTAGATGCATTTCAGGCATTTCGGGTCTGTAGACAGATTCGGACCGGCGAAATGTTGAAATGTTTACAAAAATGTGGTACAATGATATTAGAAGGGCGGT
>JAFQJX010000048.1 GCA_017397205.1 Clostridia bacterium
AACCTGCTCCACCGCTGCCATGCGCCTCTCAAACAGGGCGGCAAGCGCGCGGTCGCATTCGTTGATTTCCTCTCTTGCTTTGTCAAGTAGTGTCATAGCTGTTCCTTTTCAGTCGTTGATGATGAGGGTTTCGCCCGCCTTGACGACGTACTCCTTGCAGGAGCCCTCAAAAAAGACGTCTATCTGCGTGGGGTTGTAAACAATACGGTTATAGTGGCTGAAGACCAGGCAGTCATAGGCGTGACAGTATTCGTAAAGCTCGGTGTTGGTGCAATACCAGACGTCCTCGCGGCCGCCGAGCTTGGCGCAAAAGGCGTCAAACTCGTCCCACTGGTCGGGAAGCTCAAAGGAATGCCCCCATAGAGAGAACAGCATGGGGTCGCGCTTGGCGACGTAATTTTTGCTCACGTCTGCTGAGAGAAAGCGGTCAAGGAGCTCATCACGCGATTTGGCATTTGCCTTGCAGGTCATGCTCCATTCCAGCCAATCGGCGGGCAGGGAAAATTCGCCCGTTGTGGCAACTACGCGGGCGTAGGTGATGCCCAGCATACGGAGCAGCTCTTTGACGGTGTCGCTCGTAAAGCCGCGGTCAGCATATGCCATGCCGCGGATGATTTTGCCGTAAAACCCTTCAAGAAATTCGCGATTGTCAATCACCTCAACAATGGCATCCTTGGGAGCGGCGAGCGCAAGGCACATATGCTGTGCGCCGTGAATGGCAACGTCGTGTCCGTTGGGGTAATACAGCGCTTCGGCATCGGAGGCGGAAATTCTGCCCCCCCGGCGCTCCTCGGCAAAGGCGGTGCCGGGCAGATTGAAGGTGCCCTTAATGCCGTGGCGCGTCATGATTTCCACAAGGCGCACGTCGCAAACGTTGGCGTCGTCAAAGCTCATGGTCGCCGCCTTAGCGCGCATTCCGGGGTATCTCAGAAAGCGATATTTCATGCCTGCCTCCTCGCGCGGGTGCGCCGCGCAACTACCGTAAGATTTAGAATATTTTACACCGCACAGGGGAGTTTGTCAAGAAAAGCAACCCACGTGGCGAAAAAATCTTGAAAAGCGACGTCCGCCGTGGTACAATAAACGCAACAAGGAAAGGGAGGGATTGACTCGTGAAATACTTCATGCGCCGTGCGCGACTGCACGCTGCGCTCGGCTTGCTGTTGGCTTGCCTTGTGCTTGCGCTTCTCTCCTGTGGCATCGTGCCGTACGACGAGCCGGCACCGCCCGGTACGACCTATACCGTTACCCTGCATACGCAAAACGGGGAAAGCCCGACGGAGGTAACAGTCGGCGCGGGCGAATGTCTTCCAAGACCTCAAAACCCCGTAAAAACCTGGCACCTCTTTGACGATTGGTATACGGACGAGGCGCTCACCTCGCCCTGGGACTTTTCCGAGCCCGTCACGCGCGACACCGACCTGTACGCGGGATATTTCACGGATGCTACTGCGCTGGTCAACCGCGTGTCAGGCGAAGCCGTCCCCGCCACCGTCACGGTTGTGACGGAGTGCAGCACGGGTGGGCTGTTTGCACAAAGCTACCTCAAGACGGGCAGCGGCGTAATGTTTTCGCGCGAGGGCAGTACCTATTATCTCTTGACCAACAATCACGTGGTCTGCGCCAAGACGGGCTATTCCCGTTACAGCTACTCCGTCACCGACTGCTTCGGCAACAGCTACACCGCGACGCTTTTGGGCGCGGACCCCGACTATGACCTTGCGCTCCTTTCCTTTGAAACGGACGCGCGCGAATTTCCCACCCTGCCGCTTGCCGAGGAGAATGCCCCCGTCGGGGAGACGGTGGTTGCCATCGGTCAGCCCAAGGGGCAGGACAATACGGTGACGCTTGGCACCGTCACGGCGTACAGGACCGTTGAGACCTACGAAAGCGAGGACAGCCATATTGATTTTGCCGTCCTGTGGCACGATGCCCCCGTCGCAAGCGGCTCGTCGGGCGGCGCGCTTCTGGACAGTAGTCTCAGGGTGGTGGGCATCACCTTCGGAGAGGGAACGCTGAACGGCGAATTTGTCAGCGGCTTTTCCGTGCCTATAGCCGAGGTGTGGGCGTTTTTAGAGCAGTACGAGACAATCCTGCCATGACTTAAGAGGTAGCGGCTTCACGGACCCTTCCACGAATATAAAAACAGCGTAGTGCCTTGTTTTTCGGCACTACGCTGTATTTTGTTATCAGGTTATTCCTCGCTTGGGGTGAGGTAGCCCTCCCTTGCGAGCAGCTCCGCAATCAGGACGGCGCCACCTGCGGCGCCGCGCAGGGTGTTGTGGGAAAGTCCCACGAACTTATAGTCAAACAGGGTATCCTCGCGCAGGCGACCCACGGTCACGCCCATGCCGCCGTAAAGGTCGCGGTCCAGGGCTGCCTGAGGACGGTTGTCCTCCTCCATATAGGTCACGAACTGAGCGGGTGCGGAGGGTAGACCCATGGTCTGGGGCTTGCCCTTGAAGGTTCTCCACGCCTCAAGAATCTGCTCCCTCGTGGGCTTGTTTTTGAAGCGGACGAACACGGCGGCGGTATGACCGTCCGTGACGGGAACGCGAATGCATTGGGTGGTAATCAGGGGGGCGTCTGCCTTGACGATCTGACCGCCCTCAACCTTGCCCCAGATGCGCAGGGGCTCCTGCTCACTCTTTTCCTCCTCGCCGCCGATATAGGGAATGACGTTGTCGGTCATTTCGGGCCATTCGCGGAAGGTCTTGCCTGCTCCCGAGATTGCCTGATAGGTGGTGGCAACCACCTCGGTGATACCAAAGGGAAGCAGGGGGGTCAGGGCAGGGACGTAGGACTGAATGGAGCAGTTGGGCTTGACGGCGATAAAGCCGCGCTTGGTGCCAAGCCGCGCGCGCTGTGCGGCAATGACCTCCAGGTGGGCGTCGTTGATTTCAGGAATCACCATGGGGACGTCGGGCGTCCAGCGGTTGGCAGAGTTGTTGGATACCACGGGGATTTCCGCCCGTGCGTATGCTTCCTCCATTTCAAGAATCTCCGCCTTCTTCATATTGACGGCGCAGAATACGAAATCCACGAGGGGCTTGACGGCATCAATGTCTGCCGCGTCAAGAACGGGCATTTCCTTGACAAGCTGGGGCATGGGCGTGGCGAGCTTCCAGCGGTCGCCAACTGCCTCGGCATAAGTCTTGCCGGCGCTTCTGGCAGACGCCAGGAGGGCGGTGATTTCAAAATAGGGGTGCTCGCTCAGCAGGGTGATAAAGCGCTGCCCTACCATACCGGTGGCACCGACGATACCGACTCTCAGTTTTTTCATGGCTGTATCCTCTTTTATGCAGTGTAGGGCGTCGCCCTCAAAACGTATAGTTCATTGTACCACCCTTTCTGGGGTATGTCAATGCCGCACCCTCCCCAAATATACGGGGAAAATGCGGCATTTTTTATCATTTTTGCTTGACTGTCAGGTTGACGGGCAGAATTCCTGCCTGCTCGTAAACGATGGTGGTAATGGCGGCAACGCCCGTTGCGTCCAGCGCCTTTTCGGAGGAAACGACGATTGAGGCGCTGTCTCCGTTGATGACGGCGACGCATTTTTCGTATCCGTCTGCCTTGATGAGCGTTTCAATGTTTGCCTCCTGCTCCATGGCGGCGGCAATGCGCGAGATTTCTGCGAGGGCGGCTTCCTTTTCCTCGCCCTCAGCACCCGTTGCAACGAGCTCCAGCGTTTCCATGCTTTCGCTGCGGGCGCTTTCGCGGGCAAGCAGGGCGGCGGCAAAGTAGTCCTCGGCATCGCCACCTACCTGGGTGGTGCCGTCACCGACTCCGCCCGTCTGGGTGTCGCCGTAGCCGATGTTTGCCTGCGGGTCATAAAACCACAGGTAGTTGAGATAGACCGCGAGCCCAATCAGCAGCATCACGGAAACGATGACCAGATTGCGCTTGCCGATACGCTTCAGCAGTCCCAGCTTCTTTTTTTGCTTTACATTCTCCATAACAAAACCCTTTCGTCAATTGATGTTGCTACACTCTATGCACGCCCCGCCTGCTATATTCCTATTTCATGGGACTGACGTGCACGCGGTTTGCTCCGATGTGATACAGGGCGCACAGCAGCTCCGTTATCTCCTGCCGCACGCCGTCGCGTCCGCCGCCCTCGCAGACCACCGCAACGCCGCGCACGGAGGGGAACACGGAGGAGGTGACGTGGGAGCCGCTGTAGGTGTAGCGCTCCCCCTCCTCAAGCGTGATGGATACCTTGACATCCCCGACGCCCCTGACGCGGCGGCACAGCGCCTCCGCCTCTGCCTCCATCTGGTCTGCATAGTCAAGAATTGACGGGGAGGAGCCGTCAAACGCGCTGTTTTCCGTTGTCTTCGTTCCCTCGCAGGAGCCGAGCAGAACGAGAGAAATCCCCGCAATCCCCGCAAGAAGCAAAAGCCAACGTCCGCCGAGCAGCTCCCGCAGGCGCTTGCCATAGGCGGCGCATTTACTGACGATACGGTTCCACATAGACGAACACCTCACAGCTTTTCGGTAAATGTTTTTCAAGATACGCTCGCGCCGCCTCGCGCTTGGCGGTCCCCTCTCCCACGAGAGTCAGGGTCAGCGAGGAAAGCGTGACGTTCCCCGCCGCGTCACAGGAGGCGGAGAGGGACAGGCGTACCTCCTCCTGCGACAGGGAAAGTGCCTCGCACAGCGCCTCTCGCAGCGCCTCCTCCGTTGCCGCCACGACAAGATGCTCCCCCTCGGGGGACGGGAGGGGCTCTTGCCCCTCCGCATCAAAGGAAAGGTCCAGCTGTGACAGGGGAGAAATCAGCGCCACCAGCACCGCCACGCTGGCGAGCAGATGCAGGTATTTCTTGTTGCTTCCCTCGGGTGCGAGCGCCGCCGTCAGGGCGCAAACGGATGCCACCAGCACGAGGGAGGTCAGATAGGAGGAGAGCGTCATAGTCCGTAGGGCAGGGCGGTTTTGACAAATACCGCAAGATATAAGAGAAAGGAAAGAGAGGTAAAGGCGGTGACTCCGAGCAACATATCCAGGGCATGGCGGAACTCGCCCAGCAGCTTTTCCCCCGTTTCAAAGCCAAGCAGACGGGAAAACGCCTCGGCAAGGGAAAGGGACAGGCGTGAAAGGTACAGCTCCACAAGGCAGGGAACGGCAAGGGAAAGCACCACCGCGACCGCGCCGATTCCCACGCCGTTTTTTACCGCCGCGAGGGAAGCGCCCAGCGTGCCCAGCGAGGCGCCCAGCGTGCCTCCCACAATGGGAATCATATTGCCGACGGCGTAGCGCGCCGTTTTCATTGCCAGAGAATCCTTTGTCGCAGACAGCACGCTTTGCATGGAAAAGGAGGCCGTTGCGACCGTGCACATCACGCCAAGCAGGGTCAGGTAGGTTCCGCGCAGGCATTTGGTAATGCCGTCCAGACGCAGGGAGGGGGAAATGGCACCGAGCAGAGAAAAGGCAAGCGAGATGCCAAGCAGGGGGGAAAGGACGCCCACGCACAGCTTTTCAAGAATCAAAAGAAGCGCAGAAAGCGACCCCGTCGCCACCGCCGCCGTGCCGACACTCCCGCCCGACACCAGCACGCCGCCAAGAATGGGGGCAAGCCCCTCGGAAAAGGTCAAGAGGTCCTCAAGGTAGGCGGCGGTGCGGGAAAGCACGCTTCCAAGACAGGCATACAGCCCCAGCGCCATAGCCGCAGAGGAGAGCAGCGACAGCGCGGGGCGCGTCTGGGCATCCGCGTCCTTGCAAAGCAGGGCGGCAACGCCGCCAAGCAGGGTCAGACCCACAAGAGAAAGAAGAAGCCGCAGGGCGCCGCCCCATCCGCCCCTTGCGCTCCCGAGGACAAGGGAATAGAAATACTCCAGCCCGACGCGCACGTCGGTCGCTCCCTCCCCCAGGGCGCCCTCCGCTTCGGGGGGTGCAATTTGGACAAGGGCGTCCCAATAAGGGTTGCTTTCCGAGCCGCTTTGCGGCTCCTCCTTGCCGTTTTCGCTCAGAGATGGCAGGGCAGAAGCAGGCAGGGAAAGAAGGAGCAAAAGCCCAAGGGAAAGCAAAAGCACGGCTGTTACCTTTTTCCTCATGCGCCCCCCTCACACAGCGCAAGCGCCAGCGAAATCACCTCGCCGAGATACGGCAGGGCAAGGAGCAGAAGCTCCGCCTTTCCGCACAGCTCCAGCTTGGAGGCAATTCCCGCCGCCCCCAGGTCGTGGCAGACGTCCGCGCCGATATGTACGACGTAGGTCACACCCAGCCCCTTCAGCAGCACCTTGACGTAGGGAGAGAGCACCTCCCAGGAGGAAAAGGCGGCGAGCGCCCCAAGGGCGTCCCTCAGCCGCTCCACCGCCCACGCAAGGAGGAGAAAGCCACCCCCCACGAACAAAAACGGAAGAAAGCCCTTTGCCGTTTCCTTCAGGCACGCACCCACGGCGGAAATCAAAAGGGCGCCTCCCACCAGGGTGAGGAGCGTCAAAGCCCGAACACCTCGCGGATGGTGCCGAACAGGTTGCCCATCTCGCTCACCAGCATGGAAAGCACGATGACGATTCCCGTCAGCGAAACGAGCAGGGCGTGCTCCTCCCGTCCGCTGCGGGAGAGAATCTGGCAGGCAACGGACACCAATATGCCCACTCCTGCCACCTTGAGTATCAGCGCGATATCCATAACGTCTCCTTACAGTAAAAGCAGGACCACCATCGCCGCGAGGGAAAGAGAAACGGTGCGCGTCACTCGCGTGCGCGCAGGCAGGCGCGCTTCCTCCGCCTCCAAGAGCTGCTTCATCTGTTCAATATAATAGTCGCACACACGGAGCTGCTCCGCCTGATAGCCCCGTCCCAGCTCGCCGTCAAAGCTGACCAAGAGAGCTTTTGCCTCGCAGGAAAGGTGCACAAGACGGGCGGCGCTCACGCTAAGAGAGCCGCTTTCCCTGAGCGCGTCAAGAAAGCCCGTGCGCGCAAGATAGGGGTGCTCAAGCCGCGCAAAAATCTGCTCCCGCGGCAGGCAAAAGGAGTCAATCTGACCGCGCACGAAGCGGAGCAGGTAGAGGAGTGCACGCGTTGTCGCCGCGCTCTCCCGCGCCCCCTCGTTTGACAGGCGCCCAATGCCTAAGCCAACCAAAAGTATCAGGGAGGAGCCGAAAATCTGCATCAAAGCACCTCCTTTGAAAGATAAGTGTCAAAAATGCCGCGTCCGCGAATCATACACAAAAGCGGAAATGCCCCTGACGCAAGAAGCGCCCGTCCTGCCCGACTGTGGGGCAGGTCCTCTATCTGCGAGGCGTGCAGGGAGGCAAGGAGGGGCACCCCTGCCCGAGCCGCCTCACGGACGGCGTGCGCCTCCTCAAAGCCGATTTCGTCAAGCACCACAACCTCGGGAGAGAGGGTGCGGAGCGCAAGCTCCAGCCCCGCCCCGCGCGGGTATCCCGTCAGAGGGCAAAGCAGGTCCCCCTCGCTTGTCGGGCACAGCTCACCGCGCGTGTCAAGCACAACGACGCGCAGGGGATGCGCCCCTGACGAAAGCAGGATTGCCAGGTCGCGCAGCAGGGTCGTTTTCCCGCTGGCGGGGGCGCCGCAAATCAAAAGACTTTGCCGCCCGTTTTCCTGCCAAAAGTCTGCAAGTGCGCGCCCCACCCCCGTCACGCGGTGGGGAAGGCGGAAGACGAGCGCCTCTACACGCCCCACCCCCACGGGGCGTCCCCCCTCCAGCACCGCCTGTCCGCCTACGCCGAGGCGGATGCCGCCGGATAGGGGCAGGTACCCTTGGCTGAGGGTATCGCGGTAGGCGTACAGCGACCCGCCGCAGGCGCGGAACAGGGTATCCGAAAGATCCTCCTCCGTTGCACGGAAGGAAAGGGGCAGGTTGTTCGCCGCAACCGTCACCGACATGGGGCGCCCGAGGCGCAAAATGACCTCCTCCAGGTGCGGCAGGTCGCCTTCCCTCACACAGGCAAGCAGCTCCTGCCACGCCGCCTTTGGCAGCAGCGGATTGAGCTGTTCAAGGAGCGGAGGACAAAAAACAGGGCTTTTCAACATTTTTTTGCATAAAGTGCTTGACGAAAGAAAAGAAAGAATGTATAATAATGGTAAAAATAGGTAAAAAGGAGAAGATATCATGAAAGTCACGACCGGAATTGTTCGCAAAATTGACCATCTCGGAAGAATCGTCGTTCCCAAGGAATTCTGCCGCACCCTGCAAATTGAATCGGGCACGCCTCTGGATATTTCTCTTGAGGGAAAGAAAATCGTCATTTCCCGCCACGAGACGAGCTGCATTTTCTGTAACGCACGCGAGGGGCTGACCACCTTCTGCGACAGGCAGATTTGCGAGAGCTGCCGCGAGAAAATCCGTTCTCTTTGATGCAGTTTATTCTCCCGCCTGCCGCCTTATGACAAGCAGGGGGCTCCGCGACTCAAAATAACAAAAGCTGCCACCGGGTAGTGTGATGCAAAAAGCATCCGTTTGCACGTCGTTAGGTCTTAGAAGACGTGTAGCGGATGCTTGCTTTTTGGAAAAATAGAGAACTATGAAAAAAATACTGACTTATTTTACACGGCTGGAGCTTGCCATCTGGGCATTCTCCGTCACCGTCATTGTGACCTCTTATCTTGTGTTTGACAGGGAAAGCTACCTGACCCTCCTGGCGTCCCTTGTCGGCATTACCGCCATTCTGCTGTCTGCCAAGGGAAATCCTATCGGGCAGGCGCTGATGGTGGTGTTCAGCTTTTCCTACGGCGCGATTTCCTATTCCTTTGCCTATTACGGCGAGATGATTACCTACCTCGGCATGAGCGGACCGATGGCGCTCCTTGCACTTATTTCCTGGCTCCGCAACCCCTACAAGGGAAAGCGCTCGGAGGTGAGGGTCAGCAAAATCGGCAGGGTGGAGATGCCCCTCATGTGGCTTGGTACGGTCGCCGTGACGGTTGCCTTTTATTTGATCCTCCGCTATTTTGATACGGCAAATCTCCTCCCCAGCACCCTGAGCGTCGCAACGAGCTTTCTTGCCGTCTATCTCACCTTCCGCAGAAGTCCCTATTTTGCCCTGGCATACGCCGTCAACGACGTCGTTCTGATTGTGATGTGGGTGCTGGCAAGCATGGAGGAAATCCGCTACGTGTCCGTCGTCGGCTGCTTCCTTGCCTTCCTTGCAAACGACCTCTACTGCTTTATCAGCTGGCTGCGCCTTCGCCGCCGCCAAGCCCAAGAGGCATAGGCACCTCCCCGTAGTTTTTCTCTCACCCCTACCGCTTTGAATTAAAAGAAAACCACTCCGCAAATTCACCTCTCCACGGCGCAAATCCTCCCCTCCATCAAAAACAGCCCGCGTACCGGATGGTACGCGGACTTTTGTTTTGCAAAGAGTAAATGTATAAATAAAAAATGCTAATTATTAGAAATCATTGTGCAAATGTGCCGTGCTAATATATTATGCAAAATTTCGTTTTTGCTTCCTTGACACGCTACCTTAAAGCGTGGTAAAATGACCGTGCTCAACAAAATCAAATATTTTCAGAAATCGGCGGTAGGTCATCTTATGGGGATACTATCTCCTTTTTCGGCCAAAACTATTTTTGAATTTGGCAAAATGCAGATTCCACAAATAGTTATGGTTTGATGCCGTTTTCTATTTGATTTTGTTGAGCGACAAACGGAGTTGGCGTTTTCGGTGCGCCGACTTCGGTTGGCGCACTTTTTCTTTTATAGTCAAAATACAAGCGCGCAAAAGCAACTGTAGCCTTTATGTATTAGCACTTATAGAGAAATCAACAAATTATTCTATTAACCGATCAAAAGGAGAAAAAATGGTTATTGTAAAAAAACCGCGAAAAATGTTTGAGATGCTTCACCTGAGCTGCTGGTTCTTTGACGACTGCAGCCGCGACACCGGCGTTTGCTCTCACGATGACTGTAGCCGTGACGGCGAGGGAAGATGCTCCGGGGATGATTCCAGCTGCCGCCGAGATAACTGCAGCTGGGATGACAGCGGCGAATGCTTTTGCGATTCGAGAAACCGCGGCGACGACGGCGACTAATTGCTCAATACGCAGCTATGCAGCTATCAAAGTACAACTACACCGTAGAGCACGCTGGAAAATACTATATTTTCAACGCGCTTTCGGGAGCCTGCGCTTGCTTTACAGAGGGTGAGCATCGCGTCCTGCAAGAGAACAGATGCACAGAGGAGATGATGGCGCAACTTCTTGAGCTAGGAATGATTGTTCCTGACGATACCGACGAAACTGCTCGGTATCTTGCCCTAGTGGAGGAGGAAAACAAGCAGAGCACAAAACGGTTTTACCGCATTTTAAGTACAACTGCCTGCAATGCGCGGTGCTTCTATTGCTATGAAAATGGCGTTGCCGTTCAATCAATGAGCGACAAAACTGCGCGCGACGTGGCTGATTTTATTGCGGACAATCAAGGACAAGCAAAGCACTTGCTTCTGCAATTCTTTGGCGGAGAGCCGCTTTGCAATACGCGCGCCATTGACCTAATTTCCGAGCGTCTGACAGAGCGCGGGTTGCCGTTTGAAGCAACCATGACGAGCAACGGTTTTTTGATAAACGACGCCCTTGCAAGACGCGCCAAGGAAAAATGGCATGTACATAAGGTACAGATTACGCTGGACGGCACAAAAGAGGTGTACGAAGCAGTCAAAATGCATGATACGCCCAATGCGTTTGAGCGCGTCATTAAGAACATTCATTCTCTGACAGCCGTCGGCATCCGCGTAAGTATACGCCTCAATTATTCCGAAAAGACAAAGAGCGACATACAGAAGCTGGTTGCTTTTTTGTCGGAAGAGTATAAAGGCGATGAGAATATCCGTGTATATGCACATCGGCTGTTTGACGACGATGCAAACGCGGGCACCGACGAGGAAATCTACGATTGCCTGAAAAGACACGGTTTTTTAAGCAAAAGGGATTTGGATTTTCCCGAATTGGTCTTGAATCCTTGTATGGCAAGACGGAGAGACAGCTTGGTCATTCTGCCAAACGGGGATTTGGCAAAATGCACACGTGGACTGAATCTTCCGAACGGTGTTATCGGAAGCATCTACGGTGCGAAAGCGCTCTCTGACACGTGGGGGCAACTCAATCCTGACTGCATTTCCTGCAAGCATTTGCCTCTTTGCGGGGGCGGATGCAAGTGTGAGGAGTTTATGAAGCAAAGCTTCTGCACGCTATCCGAAAAAG
>JAFQJX010000049.1 GCA_017397205.1 Clostridia bacterium
AGAAGCAGGAAAAGGAAGCCAACGAGCTCCGCAACAGTCTTGCTGTCGGTGACGAGGTCACCACCATTGGCGGCATCGTCGGTAAAATCGTGTCCCTGCGCGAGGAGACCGTGGTGCTGGAAACCACCAAGGACAAAACCCACATTCGCTTCCTGCGTGCTGCGATTCGCTCCGTAGACGTACGTGCCGAGGATTCCAAGGCACCCGTAAAGGAGGAAGCCCCCGCCGAGAAGCCCGGAAAGAAAAAGAAGAAGACCCCCGTTGCTCCCGCAGCCGACAAGACCGAAGAGACAACTGCCACCGAGGAGACGAGCGCCATTGAGGACGTCGTCACGACCGAGGTAGCCGTCGCAACGGATGCTGAGGCACCCACCTCCGAGGATTCCTCCGATAAAAAGGACTGATTCCTGTCATATCAGAAAAGCCCCCGTCATATGTTAAAGCAGAAACATTGACGGAGGGCTTTTTACGTGGAAAAGAAACTGAAGCGGCGCGTGGGGCAGAAAAGCTTCCCCTTAGCAATCGGAATGGGAATGGTCCTCTCGCTTGCGATTGCGCTTGCGCTCCTTATGGTGATGGCTTTGATTTTGTACAGGACCCAGGACCCTACCGCCTATATCGGCGTGCTTTCGCTGATTCCGCTTGGCATAGGCGGCTTCCTTTGCGGTGTGCTTTGTACCAAGCTGTGGGGGCACCCCTCCCCCGTGCCGAGCTTGGTTGGCGGGTGTCTGCTTGCCCTCCTCGTCCTCTCGGCTGGGCTTTGTATTCCCGGCTCCACGCTGTCCTTTGGTGTGCGGCTTGGCGCATGCCCCTGCGTCGCGCTGCTCTCCCTGTTCGGTGGACTGCTTTGTCTGCGCCCAAGGAGAGGCAGACGTAGAAGACGCTCATAAGATTTCTGCCCCCAGGCCACGGAGCTTGCGGGGCAGATTTTCATATCCCCTCTCAATCAGCTCCACCCCCTCGAGGGTACTGCGTCCCCGTGCGGCAAGGGCGGCAATGACCATTGCGGCGCCGCCCCTGAGGTCCGTTGCCTCCATAGAGGCAGGATGCATCTCGGTGGGAAATACCGTCAAGGTGTCGCCGCAAATATCCATTCTTGCTCCCATTTTTTCAAGGGCGGCAGTATAACGGAAGCGGTTTGCCCATACGCACTCACGCACGGTAGCCGCCCTTGTGCCGAAGCAAAGCGCCGCTACCAGAGGCGGTTGCAGGTCCGTTGGAAAGCCGGGGAAAGGCGCCGTTTCCGTCACGGTGCCGCCGACCCAACCGCCGGCGTCTGCAAGCACGCTGTCGCGCCCGCAGGTCACACGGCAGCCACCCTCCTCCAGGACGGCGAGAAGCGGAGCAAGCACGCGGGGCGTCACCGACACAAGCTCCACCCTGCCGCGCGTGGCACAGGCGGCGAGGAGATAGGTCCCCGCCTCAATATCATCAGGCGCCACGCCGTACGCGTGTCCCACGAGGTGCTTGCTTCCACGCAGGGTGAGATGCGGAGTGCCGACACCCTCAATTCTGACGCCGAGAAGCAACAGATACCGCTCCAGGTCCACAACGTGCGGCTCGGTGGCACACCCGAACAGCTCCACCGTTTCCTCAAGCCGCGCCGCTACCAAAAGGGCATTGACAGTTGCCCCCACCGAAACGAACGGAAAGGTATAGGTTCCGCCGTGAAGCCCCCGCGGTGCCGACAGCGCCGCATCCCCCGTCGCGCCGAGCGCATGGAACAGGTCGTAGTGGCAGTTGAGGGGGCGGTTTCCGAAATTGCAGCCGCCCGTTGCGGGTGCGGACGCCCTGCCCCAGCCGCCGAGAGACAAACCAAGCAGATAGGAGGAGGCGCGGATTTTTCCCGTCAGACGGGCGTCTGGGCTGTCGGGAGAAAAGTCGGCACGGCAAACGGATACGGTATGAGGGTCGCGCCAGACCACACGCGCTCCCATTCTGCAAAGAAGCTCCCCTGCAAGGCGCACGTCGCCGATATCGGGCATATTGTAAAAAACGCTTTCTCCCTCTGCAAGCAGGGCGGCAAACAACAGGGGGAGCGCGCCGTTTTTGGCTCCCCCTATCTGCACCCTGCCCTCAAGGGGCACTCCCCCGTAAATCTTATATTCCCTCATCCGTCTTTTCCCCTTGCCTTTCTTACCGTCAGTATATGCCCGACGGCAAGGAAAAGATAAAAGCGCCCCCGCACGCGCGGGGGCGCTTATTGATTTACGGGCTCATCCGTTTCCGCCTTGCTTTATGGCGTCAGGACTTGCTCTTTTTCTTTTTCTTTGCCCTGTCAAACAGGCCTGCCACTACAACGAGCAGAGAGGGGATGCATACCACGGCGGCAATGACCCACCAGGTATTCATGCCTGCGGGCGGCTCACCCGTGACAATGCCGAAAAGTCCCGTTTCGGAGGCGTCAAAGGCAACGCAGGTGACGTCATTCACCTTTTCAAAATCCCAATTCTCTATCTCCGTCAGGGTATATCCGCCGTTTTCGTCCACGTTCACCCTGACCACGGACATGGTCCAGGAATTACGCATTTCCTCGGTGACGGGCAGATAGAAGCGGAGCGGGAATTCCGTGGAATAAACGTTCTCATAGCCCTGCTTGAACTCAATCTGGTACAGCTCCTGCATGGCGGTATACCAGCCAACCTGCCAGGAGGTATTATAGCTGTCCGCATCGTCACGCGCTTCAACGAGAAGACGCATGGTGGTGGGGTTGCCCGTGGGGAACATCACGGAAACGCCCGTTTCCTCGTCGTGCAGCTCATAGGTCAGGATTGTCATGGTTGCCGTCATGGGAGGAATGGGCTTGTAGTTGCCCTCCATGGCGGAGCTGTAAACGAAGCTGCACACCACCGTATAGGTGCCGACCTCGGTCTGCGCGGGGGAATAAACGGCGTGGACGTAGCCCAGGCGGCTCAGCTCCTCCTCGTTTTGCAGGAAGATGTTCTTGGGGTTGCCGTCGTAGATATACTGGGCGTCACGCATGACCACCGTGCCGGGCAGAGGGCACTCCGCCTGATTGATATACATGGGAACGGTGATATAGGTTTCGGCAAAGTTGGTGTTTGCGCCCGGGTCAAAGATGACCTTGACGGTGTACTGCCCTGCGTTGATGGCGTTGAAGGGCTCACCCGTCAGATTTCCGTAATGGTAATACTCATAGCGCAGGGAGCCCGTTGCCTCCGCCTCCTCCTTCAGGTCGCTGGAGCCGCTGACGGTAAAGGAGCCCTCCTCAATCTGCTTGATGCTTCCGTCATAGACGAAATCAGCACCCGAGGCAGAAATCTTGACAATTGCCTGCTTGACGGTCAACGTCCGCTCCACCGCCGTCTGGGTGAGCGTATGCACCGTGCCGTCGGAGAGGTAGTTGTTGGCGTCGTCGGTCAGGGTGAACATGTAGTTGAACACGTACTCCCCTGCGTTCGTATGAGGCGCGTTGTCAATGCTGGGATAAATCGCCACACAGGAGGGCAGCTCGCCTCTGTCAAAGGTAATCTCGTGGGCTGTCTTGTCATAAGTCACCGTCAGATCGTCAAATAGAATATAGTCCTCGGGATTGATGACGCGCTTTTGCATGACCCAGCTCGTTTGGTGGTTGGTCTGCAGAGTATGAATGACGTTGACGTTACGGACGTCGCCGCGCTTGGTAACCACTGCCGTGGCTTCATAGGTACCCGCAGTCGTTGCTGAAACACCGTCATAGGTAATATTCAGCAGCACGCTCAGGTCAAGGGAGGGGTCGCTTCTGTCAATCAGGCAGATGCTCTGCTCCTCTCCGTTATAGGTCAGGGTGGGCAAGCTTCCGCCGTCGGGCACGAAGCCCCAGGTAATGTTGTTTGCATCCAGCTGCAGGGTGGCAATGCTCCAGGTGCATTCTCCTACCGCATCAAGATTGATAATCTCGTAGTTGCCCGTGGAGTCGGTGACGGATTCCAGCTTTGCGTAGTAGGTGCCGAAATCCGTTGCGCTGTTGGCGTATACCTTGCCCGTTCCGCTATCGGTATAGTTTGCGTAGGTGACGTTCAGCGCGGCAGGCAGGTCCTTGACAATCACACTCTGCTCCCTGCCGTTGTAGGTAAAGCCCGTTTCCGTCTGCCAGGAGTAGGTAGAGAGGTCCACCAGCATGGGGCTGATGGTGAAGTCCACCGTAATGGCGCCTGCGGCACGGTCGCTTGTCAGGGCAACCTGTACGCGGTAGCGTCCTGCGTTCGTGGGGGCGCGCCAGACGGGAACGTAGAGATCCTCCGCGGAATCGTACTCATACCATTGGAGATGCGGCGTGGTGCCCGTCCATTCGGTGGAGAACACACGGGAGGCGGCACCGTCATACTCTCGCGAAAGCCTCAGGGCAAGCACCTGTGCGTTTGCCTTGTGCTCAGGCAGCTCGGGGCCCTGCTCCCATCGGGTCAGCTTGTAATTGGTGCAGTAAAGGTTGAGGATATTCAGATAGACCTGATTGGAGAGGTGCGTCGCGGAATAGGCTTCCGCGAGCGACAGCTGTACGTCAGGCATAAAAATGCCGTTTGGAATACGGACGGGCTCCTGCCCCGGCTGGGTCATATAAACGAGGTCGTCGTTGTAGACCTTAGAGTGAGTGAGATTGACGGTGATACCCGCATCCTTCTTTGCGCACCAGCGCCCGTACGCGTTGGAAGTGGTGCTGGCATCGCTTTTTGCGATATGGATTGCATTGTAAATGACGCTGTTTTCAATGGACAAGCTTGCCGTCTTGCCCCTTTCATGGGCGAATTTTCCGACAAGACCGCCCGCGATATCGTTGCTTGTGACGGAGCCGCCGACGAGGGAGCCGCCAAGCGACAAGCCCGTGTTGGCCGTTCCGCTCCTGATCTCTCCGACCAGGCCACCCGCGGTGCTGACCAGTGCTGTCACGTTTCCGCGCTGATAGCAGGCGGAAACGTTGATCCTGCTATCACCCGCCGAGTTGCTGACGTTGGCGGAAAACGTGCCGACGAAGCCGCCGACCTTCATGATGGCGCCTGTCACGTCACCCGTATTTCCGCACAGGGAGATGTCAAGGGGTGCAATGACGG
>JAFQJX010000050.1 GCA_017397205.1 Clostridia bacterium
CCCCATGGATTTTATCACCGAGGAAAGCAAGTCCGCCTCCCTGTCCCAGGACGTGGCGTTTGAGGGCTAAAAAAAGGAAGTCGGTCACGCCGACTTCCTTTTTGTTTTCATGCTTGATTTTCATGCGGGCTTATGGTACAATAGCAGCAGTATTTTAAGATGCTCTGGAGTGAACATGAAGTATATTGCCATTTTGGGTCTCGGCGTGGTCGGTAGCGGCACGGCAGACCTGTTCTACGCAAATAAAAAGGAGATTGCCGCCCGCGTGGGCGACGAGGTCCAGCTGAAATACGTGCTGGATATCCGCGATTTGCCCGAAAGCCCCTATGCCGACAAAATCGTGCACGATATTGAGGTCATTATAGGTGACCCCGAGGTCAGCGTGGTCGCCGAGGTGATCGGCGGGCTTCACCCTGCCTATGAGTTCACCTGTCGCTGCCTTGCCGCGGGCAAGAGCGTGGTTTCCTCCAACAAGGAGCTGGTGGCAACCTACGGGGCAGAGCTTCTCGGGCTTGCCGAGGAGCACGGGGTACAGTACCTCTTTGAGGCGTCCACGGGCGGCGCCATTCCCGTACTGGCACCCATTACCCGTGACCTTGCGGGCAACCGCGTCCAGGGTATCTCGGGCATTCTCAACGGAACGACGAACTATATCCTGACCCGTATGTTCCGCGCAGGCGCTACCTTTGAGGCGGCGCTGACCGAGGCGCAGGAAAAGGGATATGCGGAGCGCAATCCCGCCGCCGATATTGAGGGCATTGACGCCTGCCGCAAAATCTGCATTCTCACCGCCACCGCGACGGGCACTCTGATTGACCCTGCCGCCGTGCATACCGAGGGTATCACCGCCATTCGCCAGAGTGACGTGCAGGTCGCCGCACAGGCGGGCTATACCGTCAAGCTGCTGGGCCGTATGGTGGAGCAGAGCGGTGCCACCTTCGTCATGGTAGCGCCCTTCCTCGTGCCTGCCGCCAGCCCCCTTGCCTCCATTGAGGACGTATTCAACGGCGTGCTTGTGAAGACGGACTTTGCAGGGGAGGTGCTGTTTTACGGCAGGGGCGCAGGCGCCCATCCCACGGCATCCGCCGTTGCCGCCGACGTGATTTCCGTTCTGCGCGGAGATGCACCCCGTCGCCGCTGGAGCAAAAGCGACGGAGGCGTGCCCGCCGATTTCGCCCTCTTTACCTGCCGTCACTACGTGTCCCTCTGCGGAGTGGAAAAGAGTGCCGTCGGGGTTGTGTGGAGCGAGGCGGAGCTTTTGCCCACCGAGGGCGAGGAGATTGCCCTGCTTACCCCTATGATTTCCGAGCGTGAGTTTGAGGATGAGCTGGCGCGCCTCGGCGCGTCGGGCGCCCGTCTTCAGGCGCATATCCGCGTTTTGGACTAAGCTTCAAAAATCCCTCAGAGGCAGACAGAGAAACCACTCTGTCTGCTTTTTTTGTGAGCGCAAGAAGATTGAGGAGCGTCATAACGGCGAGGAGCAGGTCGGTGGCGGAGAAGGCAAGGGCTGCAGGAGAGGCGCCGCCCAGCGCCACACCCCCCGCGTAAAGAATGAGATACGCGGTGCGTACCCCCCTGCCGCCGAGCCCCGCGCCCTCAAGACAGGCGGTGCCGTAAAACGCCCAGGAAAGGGTGGTGGCAAGGGCAAAGCACAGAACGCAAAGGGACACCATCGGAGCGGCGTGGCGCCCGAAAAAAGAGCAAAAAACCATAACGACGTACGAGAGCGGCTCTCCCTCTGCGGGCACACCCGTCACCAGACAGCAAAGGGCGGTCAGCGTGCAGACCACCACCGTATCCAGCAGCACCTCAAACACGCCCCACAGCCCCTGTCCGCAGGGGGTGGTGTCCTCTGCCGTCAGGTGTGCGAGGGGGGCGGTGCCACAGCCCGCCTCGTTGGAAAGCAAGCCCCTCGCGCATCCCACGCGCGCCCCCTCAAGAAGCAGGTAGCCGCCGACACCTCCCACCTCTGCACGCACCGAAAATGCCTCGCGCACGATGCGAAGAATGGCAGCCGGCAGATTTTGCCGGAAGGCAATCAGCACCGCAAGGCACATTCCGAGATAAAGCAGGGTGGCAAGGGGCAAAAGGCAGGAGGTCAGGGCGGGGATTTTTCGCGGGAGCCAAAGCAGGATGAAAAGGCAGACAAGCGTCAGGGCGGCGCCGCAAAAAACGGGGGAAACGCCAAGCGAGAGCGAGAGCGCCCCTGCCGCCGCGTTGCCCTGAATGACGCTGCCCTGAAAAATCGCGCACAGGCAAAGAAGCAGGGAAAAGACGCACGGGAGAAGCTTTCCCCACCGCCCAGCACCTCTCATGTAAAAGGGGGCGCCGCCTACCCAATCGCCCGTCGCCCCTCTTTCGCGGGTGTCCATGGCAAGAACCACCTCCGCGTATTTGACCGCCGTCGCAACGAGGGCAGTCACCACCATCCAGAAGACGGCACCCGCGCCCCCGACCGTCAGGGCAAGCGCCACCCCCGTGATGTTGCCCACGCCCATCGTGCCGCCAAGCGCAAGACAAACGGCGCGGAACACGGAGCGCGCGTCCCGCGTGCCTCCCATGGCGGCAAGGCATTTTTTGGGCTTGCACAGCCAGAACAGGCGCAGGCGCACGCAAAAATAGATGCCCACCGCAAAAAGCGACACAAGCACGGCGGGACCAAGCAGATAACGGTGCAGGGCTTCCATACAAAAACACCCCCTTTTCCACAGGATATGTGGAGGGGGTGTTCTGTTATGCTTTCGTTCGCTTGCGATGCCTTCGTCAGTTTGCGGCGTTCTTTCTTGCCGCCTCTGCCTTCATTCGCAGGGATTTGTCCAGAATGCGCTTGCGCAGACGGATGCTCTTGGGCGTGACCTCAATCAGCTCGTCCTCTGCGATAAACTCAATTGCCTCCTCAAGGGAAAGCTGTCTTGGGGTAATGAGCGTCAGCGCCTCGTCTGCCCCCGTGGAGCGCACGGCGGTCAGATGCTTTTTCTTGCAGACGTTGACGGCAATATCGCCCGGCTTGGGGTTTTCACCCACAATCATGCCCTCGTATACGGGAACGGAGGGACCCACGAACAGGGGGCCGCGGTCCTGAGAATAGTAAAGCCCGTAGGAGGTGGTTTCTCCCGTTTCGCTTGCCACGAGGGAGCCCGTAAAGCGCATGGTGACGTTGCCCTTGAACGGGGCGTAGCCGTCAAAAACGGAATTGAGAATGCCCTCGCCGCGCGTGGCGGTCATAAATTCGCTGCGGTAGCCAAGCAGGCAGCGCGTGGGAATGCGGTAGACCATCTTCTGACGGGAGCCGCGCAGCTGCATATCCAAGAGCTCTCCCTTACGGGAGCCAAGGCGCTCCATCACCGCGCCCATATATTCCTCGGGAACGTCTATTGTCACCAGCTCCATCGGCTCGCATTTCTCACCGTCAATCTCTGCGAACAGCACGCAGGGGTTGGA
>JAFQJX010000051.1 GCA_017397205.1 Clostridia bacterium
CAGACCGCCGAGGAGACCCACGTCACCTTTACCACGCAGTTTTACGTGGGCATGAACGAGCACGTGACCCCCGGCTTCGGCACAAGCCTTGACTGGGTGGGCGCCGCCTGCTCTCCCATGATTCCACGAATCGAGGGGGATAACGTCCCCTTCGGCGGCGTGCTCTCCTCCTATGCAGAGCCCCGTCCCATTCCCATGATGACCTACATACCCCGCACCTTTGCTACCCGTGACGGATACCTGGACGCAGGGGAGCTGATGACGGGCTATATCCGCCTCCGTGCCAAGGGCAAGGGCAAGATCACCCTCACCTACGGAGAGTGCTTTGTCAAGGACGGCATCAAGGGAGACCGCACGGACACGACGGGGACCCTTATGGGGCACGACGATACCTTCGTCATTGACGGCACGCTGGATTTTGAAAGCTTCTGGTTCCGTACCTTCCGCTTTGTGGGGGTGGCAACGGAGGGCGAGGTGGAGATAGAGGAGATTTCCTACGTGGAAACGGGCTATCCCCTCGTGGCAGACGGCGCGTACGATTTCGGCTGTGAGCGCGACAACGCCCTGTGGGAGATTTCCCTGCGCACCCTGCGCCGCTGTATGCAGGAAACCTACGTGGACTGCCCCTACTACGAGCAGCTTCAGTACTGCATGGATACCTATTCCCAGACCCTGTTTACCTATATGGTCAGCGCCGATACCCGTCTTGCGCGCCGCGCGCTGAACGATTTTGCCATGACCTGGCGCCCGGGGTACCTCACCGAGTGCCGTGCGCCCTCCTGCCTGCGGCAGTATATTCCCGGCTTCTCCCTGGTCTTTATCTTTATGGTGAATATGTACGAGGCACGCACGGAGGACACGGAGTATATCCGTCCTCTTATGCCCGTCGTTGACGGCATTCTCACTTATTTTGAGAGTCAGCTCAACGAGGTAGGGCTCGTCAAGGCAGGGAATATGTGGGACTTCGTGGATTGGGCTGAGGATTGGCGCAAGCACGAGGGCTCTCCCATCAACCGCGTCGGGGAGGGCATCACGGTGTATACCATGATGTACGTGCACGCCCTGCGCGTTTCCGCGCGACTTCAGCGCCTCGTCGGGCGCGGCGCCGTCGCTGAGGAATATCTTGTCAGAGGCGAGGCGGTGCTCGAGTCCCTGCGTAAAAACGCCTATGACGGCGAAAAGCGCCTGTGGGCAGACAGCGAGCGCAAGGAGCAGTTCTCTCAGCACGCGCAAATCTGGGCAACCCTGACGGGGCTTGCCGAGGGCGAGGAGGCAAAGGATTTGTTGCGCCGCTCCCTTGACCTGTCTGCACAGTGCGGCTACGCCTACGCCTCTCTGTGGTTCCGTGCGCTGGAAAAGGCGGATTGCTACGAGCTGTCCGAGGAAATGTACAGCCGTCTGTACGGGCTTCTTGACAGCCATTGCTCCACCATTCCCGAAACCCCCTATTCCCATACGCGCAGCGAATGTCACGCATGGGGCGCCGTGGCGCTTTACGAGTTCACCACGATGACCCTGGGCGTCAAGCTCAGGGACGATAGCCCCCGCGTGCTGAAGATTGCACCGACTCCCCGTGGCACAAGCCACGCAAGCGGCCGTGTCTACACCAAATGGGGTGCCGTGGACGTCGCGTGGCGTGCCGAGGAGGGCGTCTTTCACCTGACCCTCACAACGCCTCCCACCGTCGCGGCGGAAATCACCGTGCCTGCGGGATACGCGTCCTATCGCGTGGTCCTCAACGGCAAGGAGGTACCGCCCTACGCGGTGAAATAATCGTTCTTTGCGGCTCCTCCCTGACAGGAAATTTCAGGGAGGAGCCCTTTTTTTGCCTGGTGCGGGATTAAAAGAGCCGCGCCGTGGCGATACTTGCTTCTGTTGCAACACAAGGAGCAAGAAATGAAAAACAACGGGAAGGTTGAGATATGCGGTGTGAACACCGCAACCCTCACAACACTGACGGACGAAGAAAAACGGGAGCTGCTGCTCGCGGCCCACGCAGGGGATACCAAGGCGCGCGAAAAGCTCGTGATGGGAAACCTGCGGCTGGTGCTGAGCATCGTCGGGCGGTTTTCGGCAAGGCGCGAAAACCCCGAGGACCTTTTTCAGGTGGGCTGTATCGGGCTGATGAAGGCAATTGACAATTTCAACACCGACCTGGACGTCAAATTTTCCACCTACGCCGTCCCCATGATTATCGGGGAAGTGCGGCGGTATCTCAGGGATAACAATTCCATTCGGGTCAGCCGCTCCGTGCGCGACCTTGCGTACCGCGCGCTACAGGTGCGCGACAAGCTGGTTTCGGAGGAGGGACGCGACCCGAGCGTGGAGCAAATTGCCAAAAAGCTGGGTGAGCCCACCGACGCCGTTTCCCGCGCGATGGAGGCAATCGTGGAGCCGATGTCCCTGTACGACGCCGTGTACAGCGACGGGGAGGACTCCGTTTACGTGATTGACCAGCTTGCCGACCCCGACGAAACGGAGGAGGCGTGGGTGGAGAGCATGTCCCTGCGGCAGTCCATTTCCCGCCTGGGGCAGCGGGAGCAGCATATTATCCGTGAGCGCTTCTGGAGAGGCAAAACCCAGATGGAAATTGCCGAGGAAATCGGCATTTCCCAGGCGCAGGTGTCCCGCCTTGAAAAGGGCGCTATTGAAAAAATGAAGCGCGAATTTTCATAAACGGCAGACCGCTCATGCGGTCTGCTTTTTTTGCAAAATAGCCACAAAATCACACAAATGAAGCAGATTATCCATTTACTAAATTAGTGAAAATGATATAATATAACTGTGAAAACAGCAAAAAGGAGACGTATATGAACGTTTTGGCTTGTATCAAGCAGGTCCCCGGCTCCTCAAACGTGG
>JAFQJX010000052.1 GCA_017397205.1 Clostridia bacterium
CTTTCTCGGGTCAAAGCCCTTGCCTTCAAGGTCTTTGCCTGCTTCGATATATTTTCTTGTAGCCTCCTGGAAATAGAGCTGACACTCTGTGTTTACGTTGATTTTTGCAACGCCGAGGGAGATTGCCTTCTGAATCATCTCTGCGGGAATGCCCGTACCGCCGTGCAGCACGAGGGGCATCACGCCCGTCTTCTGCTGAATGGCATCCAGCGTATCAAAGGAAAGCCCCTGCCAATTTGCGGGATACTTGCCGTGAATGTTACCGATGCCTGCTGCAAGCATGGTCACGCCGAGGTCTGCAATCATCTTGCACTCGCTCGGGTCAGCGCACTCGCCTGCGCCAATCACGCCGTCCTCCTCGCCGCCGATGGAGCCAACCTCTGCCTCAAGGGAAAGCCCCTTCTCACTGCAAACGGCAACCAGCTCCTTGGTCTTTGCGACGTTCTCCTCAATGGGAAAGTGAGAGCCGTCGAACATACTGGAGGAGAAGCCCGCCTCAATGCACTTGTAGCACGCCTCGTAGGAGCCGTGGTCCAGATGCAGGGCAACGGGAACGGTGATATTCAGCTCCTCAATCATTGCCTTCACCATATCGGCGACGGTTTTGAAGCCGCACATATACTTACCTGCACCCTCGGATACACCGAGAATGACAGGGGAATTCAGCTCCTGTGCGGTCTGGAGGATGCTCTTGGTCCATTCCAGGTTATTGATGTTGAACTGACCGACGGCGTACTTGCCCGCCTTTGCCTTGGTCAGCATTTCTTTTGCGGAAACTAACGGCATTTTGCTGTTCTCCTTTTTGAAAATTATTTACATAAATATTGTACACGCTTGCGCCGCAAAAAGCAAGAGCATTTTCACTTTCCCTGCCATTATTTTCACTTTTTTTGTCCCTCGCGAGAATGATTTTATTTTCTTTTGCCCAACACTCAATTAGCAGTTGACACGTGCGGGTGTAAAATTGTATAATAATTTCACTAAAGTGAGGTATTTTATGACGAAGCAGGTAGCACTTGAGGTGTTGCTGTCGGCGACTGTAAACTTCGCCATGCAGCAAAATCACGTACAGCCCGTCCACCGCATACGGCTCAAAAACGTATCGGGACGGGATATTAGGGGTCTTTCTCTTACCGTTGAGGCAGACCCTGCCTTTGTTATGCCGTACGAGGTGGATATTCCCCTGCTCCGTGCCAGGGAAAAGCGGGAAATCACCCCTGTGCTCACCCCCTGCCCCTCCCTGCTCTTTTCTCTGACGGAGCAGGTGCGCGGCTCCCTCACCGTGACCCTGCGTCGGGGTGAGGAGGTGCTGGAGGCATATCACCACGAAATCTCCGTCCTTGCCTACGACCAATGGCAGGGCTTTCATACCATGCCCGAGCTGACCGCCGCCTTCGTCACGCCCAACCACCCGTATATTGCGGAAATCGTCAAGCGCGCGGGCGCACGCCTGCGCCGCATGGAGCGCGGCGCCATGTTTGACGGCTATTCGTCGGGCTCCTCCATTGCGGTGCTCCGCCAGGTGCAGGCAATTTACGCGGCGCTCTGCGAGGAGGGGCTTGCCTACCAGCTGCCGCCCCCCGGCTTTGTCGCGGGACAGCGCCTGCGGCTTGCCGACACCGTCAGCGAAACGCGCACAGGCACCTGCTTTGACCTGACGCTCTTGTTTGCGGGGTGCCTTGAATACGTGAGATTACATCCCCTCATCGTGCTGACGGACAGCCACGCACTCGTCGGATGCTGGCTGGGTGACCGCACCTTCCCCGACTGTATTCAGGACGACCTCTCGGCGCTCAGACGCCGCACCCACGAGGACCTGAGCGAAATTTGTCTGATTGAAACCACCGCCATCACGCGCGGCAAGCCCTTTTCCGTTGCCTGTGAGGAGGGCGAGGGACGGCTGGACGATGCAGGGCGCTTCCGCTTTGCCGTGGACGTGCGCCGCACGCGCCTGAGCGGTATTTCACCAATTCCCCTCCGTCGCTACGATAAAAAGGGCAATCTGCTCTCCCCCGATGCTCCGCAAAAGGAGGGCAGACGCGCAAGAAAGCTCTACGATGGGGACGGCGCGTCCTCTCCTGCGGGCGTTGCCTATACCAAGCAGCAGCTTTGGGAGAGAAAGCTGCTGGACCTGTCCCAGAAAAATGCCCTTTTGAACTACCGCGCCACAAAGCGCTCTCTGCAGCTCTTGACCCACAGCATGTCCTGCCTGGAGGCAGCCCTGCGCACCGGGCAAGAGTTTACCCTGCTTCCCCGTCCCAAGGAAATCGATGAGGTGGGAAAGGCGACGGGCGGCATTCTGTTGCCC
>JAFQJX010000053.1 GCA_017397205.1 Clostridia bacterium
AATGCCGTTTGCAACGTAGTCGGGCAGGTACATCTCGTACGCCTGTGCTACCTCAACGATGGTCCCCTTGACCGCCTCCTCTGCATCCTTGCTCACTGCGGTTGCAGAAACGGAAACGGAGAACAGAGCGTTGCTACCGATGGAGGACGCGCTGACCATAGAGCGGATGGCGTTAATCGTGCGCTCATACTCCTCGGGGTCATCCTCCTTGATGGTCTGAATGCTCTTCAGGTTGTCCACCACCTCGGCGACCGTGGTCTTAGCCGTTGCAACGGACAAAAGGTCGGAGGATACACCTGCAACCAAAGCGCCGCTGGAGGTGCTGACCACGAATTTCACCACAGCCGTATAGGTTTCACCCTCAAAGAAACGGGTGTAGACGGCGCCGAGAGCGCCAAACAGCACCGCTGCGACAATCATGAAGAGAAAGCCCTTTTTCAGAACCTTCCATAGGGTGGCAAACGTAATACCGCCCTGGACTTCCTGCATCTGTTGTTCCATATCGTACTCCTTTATCAATTCCTTCGCCTTCGCGCGAGTTAATTAACACTTAATTATTATATATAATTACTTATGTAATGTCAAGGCATTCCGTGCTTTTTGTTATGAGGGAGAGAGAACCCCTGTCAAGGAGGAGCCGTTTTTACTACTGTTTCGGGGAATATTCTTTTTTACGCGTCTCCCAGAATTACGTCGCAAATCAGGTCCACCTCTTCCTCCGTCAGCCCTGCATAGAGAGGGGGCGTCAAAACGCAGGAGGCAATATGCTTGGCAACGGGAGTCCTCTCTCCGCCGCCCCCCGGCATATCCACGTAGCACTCAAAATCGCTCGTGAGGGGGTAGAAATACTTCCTTGCAATGACGTCGTGCTCCTTCAGACGGGCAAACACCTCGTCGCGCGTATAGCGGAAGCCGTCAAAGACCACGGGGAAATAGGCATAGTTGGATTTCACGCCCTCCTGCTCGGGGCAGAGGGTAATTCCCTCCACTCCGCCGAGGCGGCGGCGGTACTGCTCCACGGCTGCCCGTCTCTTGGCAATTTCTCCGTCCACGTGGCGGAGGTTGCAGATGCCCATGGCTGCCTGGAATTCACTCATTTTGGCATTGCCTCCCGCATAAACACAGCTCTCCTGTCCGTGAATGCCAAAGTTTTTCATATCGTTCAGGGTAGCGATGAGAGAATCGTCACGGAAGGTGACCGCGCCGCCCTCAATGGTGTTGAACACCTTGGTGGCATGGAAGCTGAACATGGAGGCGTCACCGAAGTTCGCGACACCCACGCCGTTCAGGGTCACGCCAAAGGCGTGCGCGGCATCGTAGATCACCTTAAGCCCGTGTGCCTTGGCGATTTTGTCAAGCGCCTCCACGTCGCAGAGATTTCCGTAGACGTGAACAGGCACGATTGCCACCGTTTTGTCCGTAATGAGCGCCTCAAGTTTGGTCGCGTCCAGCGTATAATCCACGGGATTGACGTCGCAGAACACGGGCACGAGGCCGTTACGCACGATTGCGTGCGTGGTGGAGGCAAAGGTGAAGGGGGTGGTAATCACCTCGCTGCCCTCGGAGAAATTCATGGCGGCGATGACGTTTTCCAGCGCCAGGTGCCCGTTGGTGTACAGGGTCACGTGCGGCACGTCAAGATACGCCTCCAGCTCCGCCTGAAGCTGCTTGTGCTTGACTCCCATATTGGTGAGCCAACGGCTTTCCCAAAGCTCCTTGATTTCCTCACAGTACTCCTCAAACGGGGGCAAGGAGGACCTTGTTACGTTGATGCTCATAAGCTTGCCTTTCTTGGTACTTCTCTTACGTGTTTTATCTTGGCGGCACTCCGCAGTCCTTTTACAGGTCGGTCAGGAGGTCCTTCCGCATCATATCCTTGCCGTTTTCGTCAAGCACGCGCATACGCGCAACTGCCGTGCGGTGCTTCTCGCGAAGCTCCTCCACAGTATCCGCCTGGACGGTAAAGCCCGCCACGCGGTCACCCGAATTTTCAATGGTATCAAAGACGGCACCCTTCCACTTGAACAGATAGTAGTCCGAAATGATCCCCTCCGCCTTAAGCTCCTCAAAGCCCACCAGACGGTCAAAGACGCCGGGATAGCAGTAAATGAACTCGTTGGCAATATATTCGTTCTCGGGCTTTGCATCTCCCACGTGGGGCTTGTTTCCAAGCGTCAGGTCCACGACCGCCCCAATGACGTCAAAGCCGGCGGCGCGACGGATGAGCAGATACTTGACGCCGCCACCCGTACGGGCGCTGAACTCCAGCACGAAGGCACGGCGGCCGTCGTAAATCATCTGAATCAGCATGGGAGAGTTGACAAGCCCGAAGGCGTCGGCTATCTGCTGTGCAATCTGCGTGACGAGCGGGCGGACGCGCTCCGTCTTTTCGTGGGAATAAAAGCCGCGGAAAATGACGAACTTATCGTTGTTTGCAATTTTATCAAGCGTAGAGATGGACAAGAGGTGTGCCACGCCGTCCTCTACGTAAATATCGGCGGAAAGCTCCTCGCCCTCTATAAACTCCTCCACAATCGCAGTATCGGTGCGGCTGTAACGGACGGCGGCGTCAAAGGCGGCGCGCAGCTCCGCGTCGTTTGTGACCTTTTTGACCCCCTTGGAGCTGTTGCAGTCCACGGGCTTGACAATCAGGGGATATTCCATACCGCGGAGGGCATCCATATCAAGGGTGCCCATCACGACGTGCTTTGCCGTGGGAACGCCCGCCCGAACGAACACCTCCTTCATGTAGGACTTATTGGTGACGTTGAGGCCCGTGCGATAGTCAAGATAGCAGGGCAGCCCCAGCTCCTCGGAAACCTTCGCCACGGTGAGCAACGCCTGGTCGGTGCAGGCGGTGATGAGAAAATCCACCTGCTCTGCCTTCGCGATTTCCGTAATTTTTTCCACGTCCAGGGTGGACGCCTGATAAAAGATATCTGCATAGGGCTTGGCAACGGGCTCTGCATTATAGTCTGCAAGAACCGTCTGAATTCCGCGCGAGGAAAGCTCCTGCAACAGCGCGATTTGGGGGAAGCCCCCCGCAAGGACAAGTGCCTTCATAGATACTCCTTGGGATTTGATTTTTCGCGTGTGCCCGTGCGGGCGCGCGTTCCTTAATTTTAGTGCGCTCGGCTTCTACGCCTTACTGATTTGTGTCTTCCGTGTTTTCCTTCTTGCCTGTGTGGCGCAGCTTTTGCCTGACTGCACCCACGAGGAAGCGGAAGGGCTCCAGGCGCAGAACAAGGGAAATCAAAAGGTATGCCACCACACCGATTCCCACCTGCAGCAGGAGCAGCAGCGCAGGATGCAGGGAGAGCATGGATACGGGCCAGGTCACGAGGAACATAGCCGCGGCGGCAAGGAAGGACGGCATAAGGTCCTTCATCTGCTCAAGGTACGAATAGCCAATCAGACGGCGGTTGGGGAAGGCGTTAACGAAGCAGCTCAGCACCGCGGTGAACACGCCCGTCAGGGCAATGGCAAGCGGCGACTCAAAAAAGACAACCGCAATCACGAGCGCCAAGAGCCCGTAGCTCTTTTTGATGATTTCCAGCTTGAGGAACATATCGCTTCTGCCAATGGCGTTGATTGCCTGCAAATTACAGGAATGCACGGGATAAAAGGCAAAGGTGAAGCAATACACCTGCAAATACGGCACGCAGGGCAGCCACTTATCCGTCAGCAGTAAGCTGACGAGGGGAGATGCCACGGCGGCAAGCCCCGCCATAATGGGGAAAATGATATAGGCGCTCAGCGTGACGGAGCGGCGCATAATTGCCTTGACGCGCACGCGGTCGTCCTGCTCCCGTGCCATGGCGGGCAGCATCACGCTCTGCACGGCGCCGTTGACGGCGTTAATCAGAAACTGCGGGAATTGCTTTCCTCGGTCATAATAGCCGAGGGTGGACTCGTTGTACTTTTTCCCGACAACGAGGGAACGGATATCCTGATACAGGGTATCAATAAGAGAGGAAACGAGCAGCTTCCACCCGAAGGCAAACAGCACACCGATGCGCCGCCAATTGCACACAAAGCGGATTTTGAGGCGCACGGTAAAGCGCATAACGATGCACACCACTACCACGTTGGTCAGCGTCTGGGCAACCAGTGCCCACAGCCCACCGCCGCGTAGGGCAATCACGATACCGACGGCACCCGAAATAACGACGCCCGCAATGTTGCTGTAAAACACCTTGCGGAAGTCCATCTCGCGGCTGACCTTGGCAAGCTGCACGGAGTTGAGCGCCCCGGGGAACAGCATCAGTGCCAGCACACGCAGAGGGGTAATCAGAATGGGGTTGTTATAAAACGAGGCAATCAGGGGCGCGGCGAGGAAAATCACGCCGTAGAGCACGCCTGCAACCATCAGGGACACCCAGAGCACGGAGGAATAGTCCTCCTCCTCCACGTCCTTGTTCTGCACGAGCGAGGTGTTAAACCCGTTCTGCACAAAGACGTTGGCAAGGGTGGTAAAGACAATCATAATGGAGAGCAGCCCGTAGAGGTCGGGCGCGAGAAGCCGTGCCAGAACGATTTGCAGAACGAACTGCACGCCCGTCACGCCAAAGCGCTCCAGCAGCTTCCAAAGCAGTGGCTTATTCATGCGTCAATGCCCCCTCAGCTTTCG
>JAFQJX010000005.1 GCA_017397205.1 Clostridia bacterium
CCATTTAATATAAAATTCGTCAAGGGGCTTTACATATTTTTAACATCTTTCTCCGCGCAAAAAACGGGCGAAGTCTATAGCGTGATACTCCAAGCGGAGTATCACGCTATTTGTGTCTGCCTTTTTTGCATCCCTCGGCAGGGAAAGGGACTAAAGTGCTAAAACGGCGGCTCAAAAATAGTAAAAGTGCACATTTTTGATGCAAAAAAATAAGAAATCCGCGCGTGACGTATTGATTTCATTTGTAAATAAATATACAATTATTATAACTTTGATTAAGGGGAGGGCTGCAATGCTGTATCAACTCGTTACTCTGATATGCCTCGGGCTGCTGGTGGCAGAAATGCTTTACGTGCTGTTTGCCTCTCTTCTCAAAAAGCCCGCCGCGCGCGTTGCGTTTCTGCGGACCTTCAAAAAAGGAAAGTGCGCGATTATTTACGTCACGGCAATCCCCCTGTATTTCATCGGTCATCTGTACAGCGGTATGGACGTGCTCGCGTCCTTTTTTACCGCAATTAATAAAATTATCAACGCCGTTGTTCTGAAATTTGAGCTTTCCAGTATTGAGGGTCTGATGCAGGCAAGTGCCCTGTATGAGTTTACCGTCTATTTCTGCTTCGTGCTGATTATGTTCAACGCCCTGCTGTTTACCTTTTCTCTTGTGGGACAGGCGCTGTGGGTGCTGTTTTCTCAGCTGTGGCAGAAATGCACGCGCAAGCCCCGCCTCTTTGTCTTTGGCTACAACGAGGGAAGCATTCAGCTTTTGCAAAGTGAGCATAAGCGCCACAAGACGCTGGTGGCACACCTGGACGAGGGTGCCCGCGCCGCCCTGTATCAGGCGCGCCTCCCCTTTATCAACAGCAAGACCATGAGGAGCGGAATGGAGCAAAGCTTCAAAACCGCGCTTCGGGGCAAGGGCAGGGAATGCATCTGCGTGATTAATATGGAGCAGGACGAAACGAATATGCGCCTCTGCCGCACCTATATTGACCGCCTGCGTGCCCTCGGTGAAAAGGAAAGAAATCAATGCTTCCGTTGCCTGAGAATATTCGTCTTTGGCGACCCGCGCTTCGCTACCCTTTACGAGGATATCGTCAACGATTCTCTTGGCTGTATTCAGTACGTCAATAAATATCAGCGGATTGCCATGGACTTCGTGGACCGCTATCCCCTGGCGCTTTTCCTTGACGAAACGCACCTGAACTATCAGACCTCCTGCGTGCGCGAGGGGGTGGAGCTCAACGTGCTGCTCGTTGGATTCGGGAAAACCAATCAGGAGATTTTCCTGACCTCCGTTGCAAACAACCAGTTTCTGAAACAGGTGGGGGAGGGCGTTGCATCCAAGCAGGTCCACTATCATATTTTTGATAAGACCCAGGCGCAAAACAACAAGAATCTCAACCACAGCTACTACCGTTACAAAAACGAGTGCCTGGAGCAGGACCCGAGTGCGTATCTGCCGTTGCCTGAAGCCCCCGCGACGGAGGAGTATTGGCACCTGGATATCAACGATACGGAGTTTTACAACCGCATCCGCCGCATCACCTCCCGTCCGCAGGACGCCAACTTCGTGGTGATTGCCTTTGGCAGCGACCTTGAAAATATTGATATGGCGCAAAAGCTTGTTGAAAAGCAAAGAGAATGGGGCATCAAAAACCTCGTCATTTTCGTCAAGAGCCGCGCGTTTCTTAAGGAACATACCCTGCTTGAGCAGGAGGGGTGCTACTTTATCGGGCACGAGGCAGAAACGGTGTACGATATTGAGCGCCTCGTCAGTGACCGCATTTACCGCATGGCAAAGCTCAGGAGCGCCATCTACGCCCTGGAATATGACCTCAGCCAGAATCCCGGGCTTGAGATTACGGAGAAGTACTTTGACGGGGTGCAGGAAGCGGCACACCGCAACTGGTATATCAAGCGCAAGAGCGTGGAGCGCGATTCCAACCTGTTCGGCTGTCTGAGCTTGCGCTCCAAGCTCAATCTGATGGGGCTTGACTATTGTCTTAAGGAGGAGGGCGATTCTCCCGCCGTCACGGAGGAGGAATATCTCGCCCTGTATGCAGCAGATGACCCGCCCGAGGTGGAGGAGGGCGCTCCCACCGCGCTTGGAAAGACAATCAAGCGCTATTCGCTTTCTCTTAAGCCCTCGCGCCGCACGTTTATGGCAGAGCACGAGCATCTGCGCTGGAATGCCTTTATGATCAGTCGCGGTATCATTCCCGCGACAAGAGAGCAGATTATGACGGAAAAGTCGGGCGACTCCTATACGCTGGGTAAAAATTACGCCCTGCGCCGTCACGGAAATATCACCACCTTTGAGGGGCTGATAGAGTTCCGCCGCATTGCGGCGCGCCTGACGGGCAGAAATGAGGAGTCGTGTGACGTTATCAAATACGATTTCCAGCTGCTTGACGACGCCTATTGGCTTCTGAATGCCACAGGACACAAAATCATTCGCAAGCGCACGTGAGCGCTGCAAGGAATAGAGCCCCGGTACTGACCGCGGCTCAACACATACGAGAGGAGACACAGATATGTCAATGGAAAACATCACACCCCTTATGAAGCTGATTTCGGACCGAGCAGAGGAAATCCGTACCCAGCTGGAAAGAAAGCACCTGTGCACCGATTTTTTCCTGTGCGCGGCGCTGGAGCTTGCGAGTAAGTCCGTAAGAAAGGGAAGCCCCTTGGCTGAAACCGCCGTCAAGGTCGAGCTTGACAGAGTGAAGAAGCTGCTCAAGGAGCGCCTCGGCGACCTTGCGGCAAGCGCCAAGGCATACACGGTCAAAACGGTCGCGGCAGCCGACGGAGGTGCCGCCCTCGGCATCTATTCCACCGACTGGAACAGGGCGCTTTTCTACGTTCGTAAGAACATGAGTGCGGCGAAGATTACGTATATGTCCGCCCTTGAGGTGCTGCGCGTTATCTTTGAGCATCCCACCAAGATTATGAGCACCCTGCTCACCATTTCCGAGGCACCTTCCGAGTCCATTTCCTGGCAGGACCTCTTCACCGCGCCCACGACCCGTGCGCCCGAGGCAGAGGCGACAGAGGCGGCAACGGAGGCACCTGCACGCACGAGGAGCGCCGCCACCTCGTCCCCCACCACCAAGCAGACGGGGCTTGTTGCCCTTGCAGACGAGGTCAACAATATCAGGGCAATCCGCGAAAAGCTGTTGCGCGTTGTGTACGGTCAGGACCATGCGGTGGATGCCTTCGTAACGGGGCATTTCCTTTCCCTGATGGACGATCTCAAGCGCGACGGAGAGCGTACGCGTCCGCGCGCTACCTACCTCTTTGCAGGCCCTCCCGGAACGGGTAAAACCTTCCTCGCAGAGCAGGCGGCGCTCGCGCTCGGTCTGCCTTACCGCCGCTTTGATATGAGTGAGTACAGCGAAAAGGAGTCCAACCTCCAGTTTGCCGGCTCTGACAAGGTGTACAAGAACGGACACGTGGGTAACGTGACCTCCTTCGTTCACAAAAACCCCAAGAGCGTGCTGATTTTTGACGAGGTGGAAAAGGCACACCTGAACGTCATTTATCTGTTCCTGCAGATTATGGACTATGGACGCCTGCGCGATAACTTTACCAATGAGGAGGTATCGTTCACAGATACCATTGTTATACTCACCACCAACGCGGGCAGAAATCTTTATGACGATCCCGCGGTAGTGAATCTCTCGGCACTCCCTCGCCGTCAGATAATCGAGG
>JAFQJX010000054.1 GCA_017397205.1 Clostridia bacterium
AAAGTGCCTGCTTCTGCGGATAGTGGTACCAACGGCGCAGATAGGTCTGCCCCTTCATCTCAACGAGGACGAGCCGCCCCTTTTCCACGTGCGCCGACGGCTCGTACAGGACGGTATCCCCGGGGAGAATGCCCTCCCGTGCCATAGCACCGTCCGTCACGTCGTAGGCAAGGCGCGGCGCCTGCGGCTCCCCGAGCTTCTGCTGCCCACGCGGCAGGGGCTCCTCCTCCCAGCCCATCAGGGTGGCAGGAGAGGTCCCAAGCGCCATTGCAAGCGCCTCCACGCGCGCCATGGGCGGCGTTTGTATCACCCCCGCCTCGTAGCGCTGTATCGTCTGCTTGCTGGTGCCTACCATATGGGCAAGCATCTCTTGCGTCATCTTTCTTTTTCTTCGCAGGTCCTTCAGGGTCTCTCCAAATGCCATTTTAGTCACCTTTTAAGTTACTTTTTGTATATTATACTTGACATTAGCAAAAATAGCAAGAAAAATCTTCATAATTTGTTGAAAAAGCAACTTGACAGGTGACAAACAGGCATAGTAAGATAGGGATACCGGTCAGGTGTCCGACACGCACCCAGGACCGCCCGCGGCGCCCGGGTATTGCCCCCATACCTCCGCCGCATGGCACCCACCTCCCCCTTCTCCAGAGAGGCGCTTGCCGCAACGACACCAAACAAACAAAGGATGATACCATGCTACACACAACCATAAAGGGAACGGATGAGCCGCTCGTCTGGCGTGACCTCGGCGACATCCGCCATGAAATACACCGCTTGGGGCGCGGAATTGCCGCCGCTCACGAGCGCTATGCGGCGCTGGAGGCCGCACGGGATACCATCGTCACCTACCTGGACGATGCCCGCACCAAGGAGCTGATACAGACGCTCTTTGACGAGGCAAAAGAAACCCTGGACGAGCTTGACGGCTACGGTGTCCGTCTTAAGGGACTGCAAAAGGAGCTGAAAAAGACGCTATGTCTTCTGCAAAAACGGTAAAGGGCTTCTCCCTCTACCCCAGCTATCGGGAGTTTCTTGCCCTCCTGTCCGACACCGACAGAGGGCAGCTGCTCATGTGTCTGTTTGATTACTACGACGGCGTCAACTCCTCCTCCGCCCTCTCTCCGCAGGCGCAAATGGCGTTCACCTTTATCAGCACCCGTATGGAGCAGGATAAGGGTCGCGCGGCGCACCGCTCCCAGATCAACCGCGAAAACGCGGCAAAGCGGTGGCCCCGCCAGAGTGAGGAGGAGGGTGACGGGGAGGGCGGTTAGGTGACCTGGAGAGAAGCATTGAGCATCTCGTGATTGCCTATTGCGAGGACTACGAGCGGCGGCAACGGGTGCTGTCCAATCCCAAGGCACTCCCCGAGGCACGCGAGTATTACGCCTACATCAATACCACGATAGACGCCGCCCTGACGCACTCTCTGCCCTCCCTTGAGCCGACCGAGCGCGTGGCAATGCGCGAGGATATTGCCTGTCGGCGCGGCGCGACGTACAGCCCCCTCTATCAGCTATCCCCCGCCACCTACAAGCGGTACAAGCGGCGCGCAAAATACGTCATTGCTCGGGACCTGGGACTGCTCCCATAGTCAAGGCGGAGCCAAAAATCTGCCTCAAATCTAAAAAAAATCAGGAAAGCGGACAGCTTGTCCGCTTTCCCTTTTTTGTCCCTCAATGCCGAAGGCAATTCATGGCGCAAGCCAATTCATGCACCAAAGTGCAATTCACGGCGAAAGCCAATTCATGCACCAAAGGTGCAATTCACGGCGTTGCGTCCTTACGGGCGCGACGTATTGTCGCTTTCGCCTTACAATCAGCCCTCTGCAAGATACGCGAGCAGGAGGTTGGTTTTCCCCTCCAGCGAGGCACAGTCGTCCTCGCGCACCGCAAGCGCGCCCGCGGAATATCCGCGCACCCCGGTCCACACGACGGTGAACAGGCGGAGCAGCGCCGCTGCGATTGCCTCGGGTGTCATGGGGATTCCCTCGGGGGAAACCGCCACCGTGACGAGCGACCCGACAACGGTCGGCACCAGGGCGCACAGCGTGCGCCGCACGCGCCGCCTGGCAGGGGAAACGAGTCCCCCGCGCGGCGTATGTCCGTCGGCGGAAAGCAGCCGTGCGGCACAAATGTCAAGGGGGCTCAAACGGGAGGCGCGGCGCAGAGCGCGGCGCTTGTGACGGGGGAGCGCTCGCAGCTCCGTGCGTGCAAGCGTTCCGTCAAGGTAGGCGTCAAAGATTACCGTATCCACCCCTGCGCTGAACAGCACGCGGCCGCGTACGCGGCGCAGCTCCTCCTCGGCATAGCGGGCGCAAAAGGCGTCCAGCCCCTCTCCGCGCGCCTCCACGCGCTCCCGTGCCTCCTCGTATGCCGCCGCTCTCTTGCGGTACAGCTCCCCCTCGCAGGCACGCTCGTGGCCTGCCTCAAACAGGGAGGTGTACATCATAAAGCAGGAGAGAATCATCACCGCCGCCGTCATCACCGTTTGCTCTACGGGCGCGGCGGTGAAATGCAGCTCACAGAACAGCACGGATGCCGCAACGCAAACGGTTACGGCACCGACCCAGATGCCCGCATAGCGGCGTGTCGGCTGGCGCAGCGCGCCCTCACCGAGAAGCAGCGGCTTATTCATGCTCCTTCCCCTCCTCGCGCTTTGCCAGGTAGAAGAAGACTGCCCCCACGATGCTGAACGGAAGCGCCGCCAGCGCCACGGCGCGCACGCCGCGTGCGATATGCTCAACGGCGGTCAGGATCAGCCAGAGCGCAAGCCAACACATCCAGGGGGAGGGCGTTTTCAGCGCCTCCCTCAGCATCCGTCTCAGTGGAATGGCGCACACGAGAAGCAGCAGCACCGAAATAAGTGAGATGCAC
>JAFQJX010000001.1 GCA_017397205.1 Clostridia bacterium
GATATGGAAGGGCTTTGCCACGTTGGGAGAGGAATAGTCCAGCACCACGGTCTTGCCCTCCCCGTCCATGGGGGAGCCGTATTTGTCACCAAGCGCGGCAACCTCCTCCGTCACGCGCTTTGCAAGCGCGGCGGGGTCAAAAAAGAGGTTGAGGTAGCCCTTGACGGACTCTACCCGCAGAAAAAGCGGGTCGCCCGACAGCGCCTCTGCAAGTGCGTCGGAAATCTGGGCGGGCGCGCGGCGCAGGGAGCGCGAAAGCTTGAAGCAGGGGAGCGCCAGGTCGCCCATCTCGGGGGTGGGAGGATACTCCAGCATCCCGTAAACCTCCTCGGCGGTCAGGGTGCCGCCGGGAAATTTCTCCTCTGCTATCTCTGCAAGACGGGCAGAGGTTTGCTGTTTTAAGTGAATCATAACAGGTTGTCCTCCATTTTCACGAAGGCGGTGGGGTCGGGGCTGCCGTCCACCAGCCGACAGGGCACCAGCGGTGCCTCACAAAGAGCGTAGGCAAGCGCCACCTCGGCGCCGCCCATCACGTAAAAGGTATCGTCGCGGTAGCACACCTCCACGGGGGGCGTGTCCTCTCCCCGCTCTACGGCAGAGGAGATGCGCGCCACCGCCTCGGCGTCGGGCGCATCGTCGGGATAGCGCAGACGGCGGGGGCAAACGTAGCAGGCGCGGACCTCGCTGTCCGCCTCCCAGGCGGGAATGGTGGCAAGAATTGCCTCGCAGGTTTCCTCGGGGGACGCATAGGTGGTATCAATTACGAGGTTGTAATTGCCAAGGTCCTTGCAGTCCACGCCGTACAGCTCTCCGTAGCGCTTGCGCTCGCTTTCCTTACGGGCGCGGATGCGCTCTGCCGCCTCCTCCACCGTAGCAAACTGCTCCGAGGAGCGCCCCGCCCGCATGATGCGGACAGCCGAGGTTTCCGGGTCGGTGGAAAGGTATATTTTGAGAGTGCCGCGCGTGAAATGCCACGCCATGCGGGAATCAATAATCAGGGTGCGGGGGTCGTCCGAGAGGTTGACAAGGCGCCTGTCAAACTCATAGTCCATCTCGGGGTGGTCCTCCATATAAATGTTCAGAGCGGCAATATCCATGCCCATGCTCTCTGCAAGCTCCCTTGCAATCTTGCCCGTGCCGTAATACTCCGCACCGAGCTCACCCATGAGAATGTTGGAAACGGTGGATTTTCCGCTCCCAAGATCCCCAGCGAGGGATATTTTCAACGCCATCAGGTCCTCCTCTTACGCGCCTGCGAGGGCGCACACGCTACTTTCATACCAAAGTATTATATAACAAGTGGCGCCGTCTGTCAAGTTTTCCCGTCAAACTGCCGCTCGCCCTCCCCTGCCGCAGCGGAAAGGGACAGGCAAAAACAGAAAAAGAGCAAAAAAGAAAAGGAGCAACTACAGTTGCTCCTTCTGCATTTTTCAGAGAGGTTTTTTAGAAATCTGCGCGTAGGCGCGGGGATAGTCTGCGGGGGTTTTGCGCTCCTTTTTAATACGCACGATGCCGCGCCCCATCTCACCGAGGGTGGAGGAGTGAAGCGGGGTCTCGTCCACGGAGAGGAGCCGTCCGCCAAGGAGGGAAATGGCTTTTTTGGCGCCCTGTACCTCGTGTGCTGCCTGGCGTCCCTTCATGGCAATCATCTCGCCGCCCACCCTGACAAACGGGAGGCAAAGCTCGCACAAAATCCGCATTTCCGCGACGGCGCGGGCGCATGCTACGTCAAAGTGCTCCCGTAAAAGCGGGTCCTTTGCGCCGTCCTCGGCACGCATCGTGCGTGCC
>JAFQJX010000055.1 GCA_017397205.1 Clostridia bacterium
AGCGTCATGGAAATCTGTCCAATCATCACCTTGCGATACTCGCTGTACTGATCCACCTGAGGAGGAGTCAGCGTGTAGCCGAGGGCGCCCTTGGAGGAAGGAATAATAGAAATACGGGTGACGGGGTCCAGCCCGGGAATGAGATGCGCAAGAACGGCGTGCCCTGCCTCATGGTAGGCGGTGTTCTTGCGGTCACGCTCATCCATCACCTTGTTTTTCTTCTCGGTGCCGACGAGGATTTTCAGGGTGCTTTCCTCAATTTCGGTCATGCCGATCAGTGCCTTACCGCGGCGCGCGGTGAGAAGTGCCGCCTCGTTTAAGAGATTGGCGAGGTCCGCGCCCGTGAAGCCAACGGTGGTCTGTGCAATCTTGTGCAGGTCCACGTCGTCACCAAGAGGTTTATTCTTGATATGAACGCGGAGAATGTCCTCTCTGCCCTTCAGGTCGGGATAATTGACGGTAATCTGCCTGTCAAAGCGACCGGGACGGAGAAGCGCGGGGTCCAGAATGTCGGGGCGGTTGGTCGCCGCCATCACAATGACACCCTCGTGACCGCCAAAGCCGTCCATTTCAACGAGCAGCTGGTTGAGCGTCTGCTCTCTCTCGTCGTGTCCTCCGCCAAGTCCTGCACCGCGGTGCCGTCCAACGGCATCAATCTCGTCAATGAAGATAATGGAAGCGGGCGTCTTGCGAGCCGTTTCAAAGAGGTCGCGCACGCGGGATGCACCCACGCCGACGTACATTTCCACAAAGTCGGAGCCGGAAATGGAATAGAAGGGTACGCCCGCCTCCCCTGCAACTGCCTTGGCAAGGAGGGTTTTACCCGTACCGGGAGGGCCTACGAGAAGGACGCCGCGCGGAATGCGCGCACCAAGTCGGGTAAATTTCTGGGGATTGCGCAGAAACTCAACAACCTCCTCAAGCTCCTGCTTTTCCTCGTCCGCGCCTGCAACGTCTGCAAAACGGACGGTATTCTTTTCGTTGCTTGCCGTCTTGGTTTTTGCGCGGGCAAAATTGCCTGCGGGGCCGCCCTTTCTCGCCTGCCCCATCATGACCACGAACAGGACGATGATGACACCGAAAAAGAGGATATACGGCAGGTAGGTAATAAACCAGGAGGTCTCGTGCGGCTCAAGATAATTGTAGGTCTTGAGCTCGCCCCTTTCGTATGCCTCCAGCGCCAGGCGGTCAATGGTTTCAAGCTGATTGTCAAAGGTAATCTTGTACGTGAGCGTGCCCGTTTTCCACGAGCCGTCGCTGTTATACAGGAGATTTCCCTGGTTATCTGCCTTTTGGTAAACGAGCGTGACCTCAGCCGCCTCGTCAATCACAACGGACTCTACGCGCTTTTCCTGAAACAGCGCGATGATATCGCTGTATGCAATATCGTCCTTTGCGCTGTTGCCGTTGATAATGGCGGTGGCGCCTATCACAAAGAAGAGAGCGATGAGCAGGAAAAAGATTATATTTCTCGTGCTTGATTTCATCAGATGCGTGTACCTTTCTCGGGGGAATTAGTCATTATAAACGGAGGGCTTCAGGACGCCCACGTAAGGAAGCGCACGGAATTTTTCATCATAGTCAAGCCCATACCCCACTACGAACTCGTCAGGAATTATCTTCCCCACAAAATCCGCATTATACTCAACAGTACGGCGGCTTGGCTTATCCAGAAGCGTGCAGGTTCTGACACTCTTTGCCCCCTTCAGAAGCAAATAGTCAACGAGATAGGAAAGCGTACGGCCGCTGTCAATGATATCCTCGATAATCAGGATGTCACAGTCGCCGATATCCTTTCTCTGTAGGTCAAGGTGAATATTGATGGACCCGCTGGAGGCGGTGCCGCTTCCGTAGGAGGAAACCTTCATAAAGTCAATCTCCACGGGAAGGGTTACCTTTTTCATAAGGTCCCCCATAAATACGACGGAGCCCTTGAGAATCGCCACCATCAGCAGGTGCTTGCCCTGGTACTCCCTGTCAATTTCAGCCGCGATGCGCGTGACGATTTCTTCAATTTCATCCTCGCTTATCAGCTTGTAGTCAATTTCTTCAATCATGAACTTCCTCCGTCATATAGCAAAGATAGACCCGTTTTGCATCTATCTCCTCGTCTGCGTCACGCACGCCGTAGCCGGGCACCCAGAGAATGCCCTCTCCGTCACAGATGACGGGCAGGCGCCTCCGTTGCTCGGGGGACAACTTGCTGTCGCAGAACAGTTTTTTCAGCTTTCGGGTCATGCCGCCGAAGCGGTAGTGGTCCCCGTCTCTTTTTTCTCTTACATATAAACCGCTATCTATTGTAGCAGATAAACATGACGCATGTGTCAACTGTTTGTAAAATTTCATCTCAGGACAGGTGTCCTCAGTAATGGGAGAGAGCGAATACACAATCGCGCATTCCCTTCCCGCAAGGCGGTTCAAGCCAAGGTGGAGCGTCTCACAGGTATAGTGCTTCTCCTCCGCCTCACAAAAACGGACCGTTGCGCCCCACAGGTGCATCACGATTCCCTGCGGCAGCGTCATGGACAAGCTCTTGTCCTCTCTCCGTATCAGTGCAAGCGCCTCCTCCGTCTGCTCCTGCGTCAGAGCGTCGGGGGACCGCCTGACCTCCTCGTAAAGGAGGCGAATGGCGCGCGTTGCAACGGGGTCGGGTGCCTCCCTGATTGCAGAGCGCAGATTTCCCTGCGTTGCCTCTGCAAGGAGGGCGCGTGCGCAGGATACAAGATTTTCCTCGTCGCGGCGCACTCTCTCCACCATTGAG
>JAFQJX010000006.1 GCA_017397205.1 Clostridia bacterium
GAAATGCTGCTTTGCCTGCGCCCGTATCTCGGTGCAAGGCGTTGCGCCTCCCTTGACAGAATCCTACGGGCGCTGGAGATTTACGAGGCGCTGGAGCAAACGAATCTGCTGAAAGGAGACCGCCATGTATAACCAACCCCCAAGTGGGTCCCCCCGTGATATTCCCGAGGGATACGGAGGGTACGCCTTCCGCGAGGAGGTGCCGCCATCCGAGGGGGCACCCTGCGAGGAGGAGCATGAAATGCAGGAGCAGCCCGCGGCAGTCAGAGCGGGCGGGCGAGGACGGGGAGGCGCCCCATTTTCCTCCCTGCTTTCGCTGTTTGGAGGGGGCGAGGGGCTTCTCGGACGCTTTAAGGTCAAGTCCCTTTGGGACGGAGATTTGCTCCTGCTCGTTCTCGCCGTTTTGCTGTTTGCCTCACGCGACGAGGACTGCGAGGAGGAGGATGAGCATCTCTGGCTGCTTCTCCTGCTCGTGTTCTTTATGAAATAATCAGAAGAAGGAATACTGATTGGTTTCGCTGAGCCCGTCAAGGGCACCTGCGCCCCTCAGAAGCTCTATCACCGTCTTGGAAAGACCTGCGCGGACGCGCAGGTCCTCAATGGAGAGAATATCTCCCTCCTCACGCACCTCAACGAGGCGCTGTGCCGCCGTTTCTCCGATGCCGCCAAGGGCGCTGAAGGGCATACGGATGCAGCCGTCCTCCGGCAGGAAATAGCGGTCGTGGGATTTGTAGAGGTGGGGCGGCAGGTAGCGGACGCCTCTTGCCATGGACTCCTCCACCAGCTGCAGCGTGGCGATTGCCGCCTTGTCGTTGGCGGTGGTGTCCTCGGGTGGCTTACGGCCCAGCTCGTCAATGGTGCGGCGCACGTTGCCGCGTCCGCCCATCACCACCTTTGCGTCAAAGCCGCCCGGGGCGACGGAGAGAAATGCCGCGTAAAACTCCATGGGGTATTCAATCTTATACCAGCCAAGCCGTATGGCACTCATGACGTACGCCGCGGCATGCGCCTTGGGGAACATATATTTGATTTTCTTGCAGGAGCTGATATACCAATCGGGCACGCCGTGCTCCCGCATATTGGTCTCCCACTCGGGCTTCAGACCCCTGCCCTTTCGGACGGACTCCATGATGGTAAAGGCGTCGCTGTTGGACAAGCCGTAGCGAATCAGGTCCAGCATGATACCGTCGCGCGTTCCAATCACCTTGGAAATGTCGCACACGCCGTCACGGATGAGGTCCTGGGCGTTGCCCAGCCACACGTCGGTGCCGTGGGTCAGGCCCGAAATCTGAAGCAGGTCGGCAAAGTTCTTGGGCTTTGCGTCCATCAGCACGCTCTGGATAAAGTGGGTTCCCATTTCGGGCAGCCCGTAGGTGCCAAGCTGACACCCTCCGATATCCTCGGGGGTAATTCCGAGAGGAGCCGTGCTTTCAAAGAGCTGATACACACGGGGGTCGTTCATCTTGACGTCCATAACGGAGGTGTTCGTGTAGGTTTCCAGCATCTTGTACTTGGTGGGAATATCGTGCCCCAGCTCGTCCAGCTTCAGAATGGTATCGTGCAGATATTCAAACTGGAAGTGGGTGGTGACGACGGTGGATTTGGGGTCGTCCGCAGGATGCTGAACGGGGGTGAAATCGTGGATATCCATTTCCTTGGGAACGACGATAATACCGCCCGGGTGCTGACCCGTCGTGCGCTTGACGCCCTTGGTGCGGCTGGTCAGCTGGTCCATCTCCGCACGGGACAGGGATATTTTCTTGTCCTCAAGGTATTTTGCCACGTAGCCGTAGGCGGTCTTATCCGCCAGGGTTGCCGTGGTGCCTGCGCGGAAGACATTTTCCGCGCCGAACAGCTCCTCGGTGTACTTGTGGACACGCCCCTGCACGTCGCCTGAGAAATTCTGGTCAATATCGGGGGTTTTGTCGCCCTTGAAGCCGAGGAAGGTTTCAAAGGGGATATCGTGCCCGTCCGCAAGGTAGGGCGTGCCGCACTTGGGACAGACGGCGTCGGGCAGGTCAAAGCCCGAGCCGACGGAGCCGTCCGTGAAAAACTCGGAATAACGGCACTTGGGACAACGGTAATGGGGCGGCAGAGGATTGACCTCCGAAATGCCCGACATGCTTGCCACGACGGAGGAGCCGACGGAGCCGCGGGAGCCAACGAGATAGCCCTGGCTCTCGCTGTACGCCACGAGGCGCACGGCAATCATGTACAGCACGGCAAAGCCGTGCTCAATAATGGAGGAAAGCTCCTTTTCCAGGCGCTGTGAAACGATATCGGGGATTTTCACGCCGCTTCCGTCATCATAGCCGTACCATTCCTCGGCGCGGCGCCAGCAGGAGGTTGTCAGTTCCTCCTCGGCACCCTCCATTTTGGGGGTGTAGGTCCCGTGGGGAATGGGGCGGATTTCCTCGCACATCTCGGCAATTTGGCGCGGTGCCTCAATCACGACGCGCCGCGCGGTTTCCTCGCCGAGGTAGGCAAACTCCGCCAGCATCTCGTCCGTGGTACGGAGGTAGATGCCCGTATCCCTGTCGGCATCGTCAAACTTCATGCCCGCAAGAATAATTTTTCTGTAAAGCTCGTCCTGCGCCTCCAGAAAATGCGCGTCACAGGTTGCCACCACGGGCTTACCGAGCTTGTCTCCCAGCGCCACAATGCGGCGGTTGATGTCCTTGATTGCCTCCAGGTCCGCCACCCGTCCGTCGTCTACCAGGAAGGCGTTGTTGCACAGGGGCTGAATTTCAAGATAGTCGTAGAAGGAGGCAATCTCCTCAAGCACGCTCTCGGGCTGGTTGGAGAGGAACGCCTGATACAGCTCCCCCGCCTCGCAGGCGGAGCCGACAATCAGCCCCTCGCGGTGCTGCTCCAGCAGACTTCGGGGAATACGGGGGAAGCGCCTGAAATAGTCCAGATAGCTCGCGGAAATCAGGCGGTACAGGTTTTTAAGTCCCACCTTATTTTTTGCAAAAATCACAGCGTGACGTGGGGTAAGCTTCAGCGGGTCCGCCTTTTCACTCATCGCCTCGCCGAGGGTGGCAAAGTCGCTGACGCCCTCCTTTTTCAGCTGCTCAATCATACGGAAGAAAATCTCCGCCAGCATACGGGCGTCGTCCTCTGCCCTGTGATGGTGGAAATCGCCAAGCCCGTAATGCTCCGCAAGGAGATTCAGCTTGTGCTGTCTGAGCTCGGGATTGACGAAGCGGGAGAGGCAGAGCGTGTCCAGATAGGTATTCGGGAAGCTCATGCCGCAGGCATCTGCTGCGGCGCGGATAAAGCCGCAGTCAAAGCTCGCGTTATGGGCAATCAGCATCCTGTCTCCGACGAAGGCGAAGAAGGACTCCAGCGCCTCGGCCGTCGAGGGGGCGTCTGCCACCATTTCGTCGGTGATGGAGGTCAGCTCGGTAATTTCGGGGGGAATGGGTCTTTCGGGATTGACAAAGGTGTCAAATGTGTCAACCACCTGGCCGCGCGAGATTTTGACGGCGCCAATCTCGGTGATGGCGTCGCTCTTGGCGCTCAGACCCGTGGTTTCAATGTCAAACACCACCATTTCGTCCTCAAAGGAGGGCAAGGCGGTGCCAAAAATTGCACGCTCCTTGTCGTTGACAAGGTATGCCTCGGTGCCCCAGAGCACCTTGACGGGACTGCCCATCTTTTCGTTGGCAAGCATCACCTCGGGGAATGCCTGGACCGTCCCGTGGTCGGTCACGGCAATGGCGCTCCAGCCCCAGCGGGCGGCTGTTTCAATCAGCTCCTTCGGCTCAATATAGGCATCCATTTTGGACATGGTGGTATGCAGGTGCAGCTCCACGCGCTTCTCGGGCGCATTGTCCATGCGGCGTACGCGCCGAATCTTCATCATGGCGCGCGGCATACAGACAAGCTCGTCGTCAAAGCGGTCGCGGGCAATCTTGCCCTGCACGGCAAGGCAAACGCCCTCCTTTACCTCCTTCATGTAGCCCATCTGGGACGGCTCCCCGCCGAGCTTGAGGAAAATGGAATGAATGCCGTCGGTAATACCCACGGTGTAGTTGATTTTTTCCTTGTTGCGGCTCTCGCGCGCATTGACGGAAAAGACCTCGCCCATCAGGGTGGCGGAGGGCATGGCGTCCTTGACGGCGGCAAGGGGAATCAGGGCGTC
>JAFQJX010000056.1 GCA_017397205.1 Clostridia bacterium
CTCCATCGGCTCGCATTTCTCGCCGTCAATCTCGGCGAACAGCACGCAGGGGTTGGAGCAGGAGAGCTCATAGCCCTCGCGGCGCATATTTTCAATCAACACGGAGAGGTGCATCTCGCCGCGCCCTGCCACCTTGAAGCTGTCGGTCGTCTCGCCGTCGCTGACACGGAGGGATACGTCACGCAGCAGCTCACGGTACAGGCGCTCACGCAGATGGCGGGGGGTGACGTACTTGCCCTCTCTGCCCGCAAAGGGAGAGTCGTTGACGGAGATGGTCATTTCCAGGGTGGGCTCGCTCACCTTGACGAACTCCAGCGGCTCGGGGCAGTCGCGCTGGCAGACGGTGTCGCCGATATTGATATCCTCTGCGCCCGAAAACGCCACGATATCTCCCATACGCGCCTCCGTCACCTGCGTACGGGCAAGCCCGTCAAACTGGTAAATGGAAACGATTTTGGCGCGCTTGGGCGGCTCGTCCGAGTGGTAGTTGCAGATGGTAATCTCCTGATTCTGGCGCATGGTGCCGCGCTCAATTCTGCCGATGCCGATTCTGCCGACGAAGTTGTTGTAGTCAATGCAGGAAACGAGCGTTTGCAGGGGGGCGTCCTCCTCGCCCTCGGGGGCGGGGATATAGTCCAGAATGGTTTCAAAGAGGGGAGTCAGGTCGGTGCCCTTCTCTCGGTAGTCGCGGGTGGCGGTGCCGTCCCTGCCCGAGCAGTAAAGAATGGGAGAATCCAGCTGCTCGTCGCTGGCATCCAGGTCCATGAGCAGCTCCAGCACCTCGTCCTCCAGCTCGTCAAGACGGGCGTCGGGGCGGTCAATCTTATTGACCACGACAATCACGCGGTGGTTGAGGGCAAGGGCGCGCTCCAGGACGAAGCGGGTCTGCGGCATGGGTCCCTCCGCCGCATCCACCAACAGAATGACGCCGTTGACCATTTTCAGCACGCGCTCCACCTCGCCGCCGAAGTCGGCGTGCCCGGGGGTGTCCACAATATTGATTTTCACGCCCTTGTAATGGACGGCGGTGTTCTTTGCCAGAATGGTGATGCCGCGCTCGCGCTCCTGGTCGTTCGAGTCCATGACGCAGGTCTGCACCTCCTGATTTTCGCGCCAGACACCCCCCTGCTGGAGCAGGGCATCCACCAGGGTGGTCTTACCGTGGTCAACGTGGGCGATAATGGCGACGTTTCTCAAATCCGTTCTTTTCACTTCTTTACCTCGCGGAATACATTTTTCACGAACACCATTATATTCAATCGGCGGGTAAATTGCAATAGGTTTTCCGTTATTTTATCCTCTTGGATAAAAAGAGAGGGGCACGGCTTGACGGAGGGCGCAAAACCTGCTATGATGAGGGAAAGGAAAGGGGGGCGCTTATGACCTGTTATCTCTTTGGTGCCGGCTGTTATCCTGAGCAGATTCCCATGCCGGACGTCACCGACCTGGTGATTGCGGTGGACGGTGGGCTAACCGTTTGTCACCGACTCGGGCTTTCCCCACAGCTGGCGGTTGGCGATTTTGATTCCCTTGGGCGCCGTCCCAACGAGGGCGAGGTGGTAGCCCTGCCCGTTCACAAGGACGACACCGATATGGCGGTGGCGCTGGAGGAGGGGGTCAAGCGCGGTGCTACCCGCTTCGTCCTGCTGGGCGGTGACGGCGGCAGACCCGACCACACCTACGCCAACTATCTGCTTCTCGCCCGTGCCGCCGCGCGCGGACACACCGCGTATATGGTCGGTCAAACGTATGCTTCTGCCGTTCTTTGCGGCTCCTCCCTGACAATTCCAAGGGGAGGGGAGGGCACCCTCTCGCTCTTTGCCATCGGTGGGGAGGCAAGCGGGGTAACGCTTGACGGCGTGGAATATCCGCTTCGTGACGCCACCCTCTCGCCCCTTGACCCACTCGGGGTCTCCAACCGTATCGTGGGTGAAAGTGCCCGCGTGAGTGTCCGACAGGGGAAGGTGCTTCTTTTGTGGGAGATGGGGGAGAAATTCGTATTTCCCTCTTGACAGGGGCAAAAAAAGTGCTACAATGAAAATGCCGAACAGAATTGAATATGGAACAGGGGTGCTTCATGGCTGAGACGGGCGAGAGCCCGAACCCTTTACCTGATACGGATAATGCCGTCGTAGGTAGCTTGCATTTTCATTGTTTATAGCCGAATGAAAGGTATAGCCGCACGGTTCATTCCTGTGCGGCTATTTTATTTTCAGGAGGTTTTTATGAAACACACAAACACACAGCGCTTGGTAGAAAGCGCTCTGATGATTGCCGTCGCCACGGTGCTCAGTCTGTTCAAGCTGGCAGAGCTGCCCTACGGCGGCTCCATCACCCTCGCATCCATGCTCCCTCTGGTCATTCTCTCCTACCGTCACGGGCTTGGCGTCGGACTTGGCTCCGCCCTGACCTACGGGGTGCTTCAGCAGCTCCTGGGTCTTAAAAATCTCACCTATTTTACCACCCCCCTGTCGGTGGTGGCACTCGTGGTGCTGGATTACCTGCTGGCATTCGCCGTTTGCGGTCTGGGAGGGATTCTCAGACGGGCGCCCGTGAAGCAGAGCGTTGCCTTGTCCTGCGGCGCCGCCCTGGCGTGCGTGCTGCGGTATCTCTGTCACGTCGTGTCGGGTGCGACCGTCTGGGCGGGGCTTTCCATTCCCACCTCTGCAGCCCTTGTCTATTCCTTTATTTACAACGCGACCTATATGCTGCCCGAGACGCTGGTGACGGTGCTTGCCGCCTATTATCTCGGGGGGCTTCTGGACTTCTCCCGCACCCCGCCCGTACGGCTGGAGAAGGAGGCAACCGCCTCCCCCCTGCAGCTTTGCCTGGGCGTGCTGGTGCTCGGATGCGCCATCTACGATATTGCCGCCATCTTCTCCCATATGCAGCACCCCAAAACGGGTGAGTTCTGGCTGGCAGGACTGGCACAGCCCTGGCTCTGGATTTCCGTCGGCGCGGTGACCCTCATCGGTGCGGGCGCGGTGCTTGCTCTGACCGTGCTTCGCAAAAAGCAGACGGAGGGCGAGGGCGCAGCGTAAGCGCACTTGACAAATCATAAAGAAACGGCTATAATTGCAGGGAACCGAGCGGTGCAGTCGCGCGGTATGGTGCCGAAAGGTATTACCGTGAGGAAAGTCCGGGCTTCACAGGGCAGGATAACGGATAACGTCCGCCGAGGGTGACCTCCGGGAGAGTGCAACAGAAATATACCGCCTCGTAAGAGGTAAGGGTGGAACGGCGAGGTAAGAGCTCACCACGTCTTATGGTAACATAAGGGGTCTGTAAACCCTATCCGAAGCAACACCTATGGGAGAGCGCGCAAGCGCTACGGTGCCCGCCGGAATCCCGTTGGTGGCAAGGCATTCGCCTGAGCACAGCGGTAACGCTGTGCAAAGATAGATGACTGCAGTTCGCGCAAGCGTCCACAGAACCCGGCTTATAAGCTCGGTTCC
>JAFQJX010000057.1 GCA_017397205.1 Clostridia bacterium
ATCCTGGACCGCATCCTGTATACCTCCACCCACTACCCCTGTAACTACGGCTTTATCCCCCGTACCTACGGTGACGACGGGGACCCCCTGGACGTGCTGGTGCTGTGCAGCGAGGAGATTGAGCCCATGTGCCTCGTCCGTTGCTACCCCATCGGGGTGATTACCATGAAGGACAACGGCCGCTTTGACGAAAAGATTATCGCCATTCCCATGGAGGACCCCAACTACAACACCTATCACGATATCTCCGACCTGCCGCCCCACCTGTTCCAGGAAATGCAGCATTTCTTCACCGTCTACAAGACGCTGGAGAACAAGGAAACCATCGTGGACGAGGCGCAGGGGCGCGAGGAGGCAATCCGCGTCATCCGTGCCTGCTATGATAACTATCTGGAAACCTTTTGCAAGTAAGGTCAAGGCGGAGCCGCAAAAACCGAATCGTATATGAAAAAGAGGACAAAGCCACGTGGCTTTGTCCTCTTGCTTTTCCGTGTCTTACAAAAGGAAAATATTCTTTTCTGCCATTTCCCTGCGGTGGCTCTCGGGCCACACGGAGGATTGCACCTCGCCGACGTGCGCCTTTTCAAGCAGCAGCATGCACAGGCGCGACTGCCCGATGCCGCCGCCAACCGTCAGGGGGTATTTCCCCTCAAGCACGCCGCGGTGGTATTCCAGCTCCCGCCGATCGGTGGCGCCTGCTGCCCTGAGCTGCTCGTCCAGCCGCGCGGCGTCCACGCGGATCCCCATGGAGGAAATCTCCTCCGCACAGCCAAGCACCTCGTTCCAGACGAGAATATCGCCGTTGAGGGTCCAATCGTCGTAGTCGGGGGCGCGGCTGTCGTGGGGAAGCCCGTCGGAGAGGGGCACTCCGATTTGCTCCAGAAACACGGTGCCGTGCTCACGCGTGACGGCGTTTTCGCGCTCCTTGCGCGTCAGGGTGGGATACATCTCTTCCAGCTCGGGCGCCGTGACGAAAAACACCTCGCGGCTGATTTTGCCCGTCAGGGAGGGGTAGGTGCGGCTGACCTGCTCCTTGACGTCCGCGAGCGTTTCTACAATCCGAAGAACGACCTCGTGCAGGAATTCGCGGTTGCGCTCCTCGGGGGAAAGCACCCGCTCCCAGTCCCACTGGTCCACGAACAGGGAGTGCAGGTGGTCCACCTCGTCGGCGCGGCGCACCGCGTTCATATCGGTGTAAATGCCCTCCCCCGGCCCGTAGCCGAAGGCGGCAAGCTGCATGCGCTTCCACTTGGCAAGCGACTGCACCACCTCCACGGTCAGGTTTCCGTTTGCGGTATCAAAGGTAATTTTTCTTTCCACGCCGCTCAGGTCATCGTTGATGCCGCGCCCTGCCTCCACAATGACGGGGGCGGTCACGCGGTCCAGGTTCAGCGCCGCCGCGAGGCGGGTCTGGAAGGCATCCTTGACCATCTTGATTGCCCGCTGGGTATCTCTTGGCCCCAGCTTGCTCTCGTACGGGCGTACAGTTTCATAGGTACTCATAGTCACTCCTTAGCGGATGCTGCCCACCGTTCTGGGATACAAAATCACGTCGCGGATGTTCTGCATACCGGTCACGTACATCAGAATTCTCTCAAAGCCAAGCCCGAAGCCGCTGTGAGGCACCGAGCCGAAGCGGCGCAGGTCCAGATAGTCCGCATAGGCGGAGATATCCATTCCCCTCGCCTCCATGGCGGCAAGCAGCTTGTCATAGTCCGCCTCGCGCTCAGAGCAGCCGATAATCTCGCCCACGCCGGGCACGAGCAGGTCGGTCGCGGCAACCGTTCTGCCGTCTGGGTTCTGCTTCATATAGAAGGACTTGATATCCTTGGGATAGTTGGTGAGGAATACGGGCTTTTTGTAAAGCTCCTCGGTGATATATCTCTCGTGCTCCGTCTGGAGGTCGCATCCCCAGGAAACGGGATATTCAAACTCCTTGCCCGAGGCAATGAGCTGCTCCACGGCGGTGGTGTAGTCCACGATTGCAAAGTCGTTTTCCACCACGCCCGTCAGCTTGTCGCGCAGTCCCTTTTCAAAGCGCTCCTCAAAGAAGGCAAGCTCGGCGGGGCATTTTTTGAGCACCTCGCCAATGACGAACTTAATCATCTCCTCGGCGATTGCAATAATATCGTCCAGCTCTGCAAACGCCACCTCGGGCTCCACGTGCCAGAACTCTGCCACGTGACGGGGCGTGTTGCTGTTTTCCGCGCGGAAGCTCGGACCGAAGGTATAAATCTTGCCAAAGGCAAGCGCGGCAACCTCGCCCTCCAGCTGACCCGAAACGGAAAGACCCGCGCGGCGGCCGAAGAAATCGTCGGCATAGTAGGCGGCGGCATCCTTATAGCGGTCGGTGTAGCCAATGGTGGTCACCTGGAACAT
>JAFQJX010000058.1 GCA_017397205.1 Clostridia bacterium
CGCGTTTTGCGAAATATATTCAGCAAAACCGCGAATCGATATGAGATAAATCCCTCCTCGCTTTTGACATATCTCGCCTTTGGCGAGGTATGCAAACCATATCGAAAATCCCGCAAGGGATTTATCTCGATGCGTGATACTCCGTTAAGAGCATCACGCTACCGTATGGCTCTGTTCAATTATCAGGTTCTGTAGCCGGCAAACAGGGTGGGGTCGGCGCCGTCGCTTGGCTCCTCCGCTGCCATTTGGGGAGCTTCCTCGCCCATAATGACTTTGTACAGCTCCCGCGCAAAGAGGGTGTGCATTTCACGGATGGGGTGATTGCAGTTGTTGGCAAGGAGGAGGTTTATATCCTGTGTCTTGCTCATTTCCTTCCAGATAGCGTAGCAGTCGCAGACGGGGATGTTCCTCTCCTTTGCCACCTGCCGCGCGGCATCCATAAACTCGTCCACGCGACCCTCGTTCTGGTAACGGGCGGTCTTGAGTCCGTAGTAGGTGGGAGGGACGCCCTCGGGCACCACGGTGTTCATCATATTGGGGGTCATATAAATGACCTGGGACCCTGCCTCCAGGCAACGGTCAAAGATGGCGCCCAGGGAGTTTACGAAGGTTTCGAGGGGCCAGTTGACGTCATTCAGCCCGTAGCACACAATGACCAGATCCGGGTGGTGGCACAGCACGTGACGATCCAGGTTTTTCAGTCCCCAGCCTGCGGTGATGCCTCCAAACCCTGCCTGCAGCATATTCACGGTGACGCAGGAGCCGTATGCCTTCAGCATCTGGTGAAGCTGGTTCCAATACACGGCGTCGAAATCGTGTGCGTGATCCTCAAAGGCACCGAAGGTGACGCTGTCACCCAGGGCAACGATATTGATGGGACCGTGCTCCATATAATAGGAATAACCAGAGTCCAGCATTTCTCTAACGGTCATAAGAAAGGTCCTTTCTTGAAAAGAAGCACCGCAGCTTCGCGCGGTGCTTCTCCTTTTATTTACTCAGTGGTGTAGTTGTCAAAGTAGCCCTGAATGTGCACGATGGGCGTGCCCTTGTCGCCTGAGCCGGAGGTCAGGTCGCAGAGAGAGCCAATCAGGTCGGTCAGCTGACGGGGGGTCGTACCCTCGGAGACCATGTTACCGACGAGGTTGCTTTCCTTTTCAACGATGCGGCTCATGATCGCCGCCTTGAGCTCCTCGCCCGACAGATCGGCAAAGTCGTTGTCTGCAAGGTACTTGAGCTTCAGCTCGTTGGGCGTTCCCTCAAGCCCTGCGGTGTAGGCGGGGGAAACGACGGGGTCTGCCAGCTCCCAGATTTTGCCGACGGGGTCCTTGAATGCGCCGTCACCGTATACCATGACCTCGACGCACTTGCCCGTTGCGGCAAGCAGGCGCGCCTGGATATCCTCAACCAGCGCCTGACAGTCTCTCGGGAACAGCTTGACGGAATCCTCGGTTGCCTTGTTGGAGCCAAGAAGCCCGTATTTTTCGTTGTAGCCGCTCTTGCCGATGGGCGCGGTCATAATCTCGTCTATGCCGTAGACGGTTTCGGCACCTGCCGCACGGAGGAGGCGCTTGGTGCGCGCACGGGTATGAATATCGCAGTTCAGGACGTGCTTGGTATAAGAGAGAATGGCGCGGGGGTCGTTTGCAAACACCACCTCGAAATCTGCGCCCGCCTCGCGGACAACACTCTCGTAAAACTCAATATAGTCTACACCCGTAAAGCGGTGCTTGGCGTAGCCAAACAGCTCACGGTAGCGCTTGATATCCAGCACGTCGCGGTAGGGGTCAATGCCGTGCTCGTCCAGCGCGTCCAGGGATACCAGATGGTTCCCCACCTCGTCGGAGGGATAGGAGAGCATCAGCACTACCTTTTTGACTCCCTTTGCAATTCCCTTCAGGCAAACGGAGAAGCGGTTGCGGCTGAGAATGGGGAAAATGACCCCCACAACGCCGCCCGGGAACTTCGCCCTGACGTCTGCGGCAATCTCGTCGGTGGTTGCATAGTTGCCCTGTGCGCGCGCAACGATTGCCTCGGTCATCGCAACGATGTCTCTGTTGCGGATTTCGTAACCCTCGCTCCTTGCGGCGGCAAGAACGGACTCAGTCACGATTTCTGCCAGGTTGTCACCGCTGCGGATAATGGGAGCACGGACACCGCGCGAAACGGTACCTACCATACGGCTCATAACATCACTCCTTTACACCCTACGGGTGTACTCTTTTTTTACTCTCCTATTATAGCAAAGGGAGCGGGGGTTGTAAACATTTTTTTAAAAAAAAATGATATTTTTTTCACGATGGCAAAATTGTAAAAAAAGCAGGCGGCTCTTGCCAGGCGCCCGTCCTTTTGGTATAATAAACGGGTAACAAGAAAAA
>JAFQJX010000059.1 GCA_017397205.1 Clostridia bacterium
AGGCAATGCTGCGTGTGGGCATGAACGTTGCTCGCCTGAATTTCTCGCACGGCACCCACGAGGAGCACGAAAAAACCATTGCCCTGTTCCGTCGGGTGCGCGACCGCCTGAAAATGCCTGCCGCAGTCCTCTTGGATACCAAGGGACCCGAAATCCGCCTGGGCACCTTTGCAAAGGAGGGAGGCGTTGACCTCACCGTCGGGCAGACCTTTACCCTGACCACCGAGCAGGTGGAGGGGGACGAAACGCGCGCCTCCGTTACCTATCGGGATTTGCCCCGTGAGCTGAAGGCGGGCAACCGCGTGCTCATCAACGACGGCGCCGTCGTTCTGGTGGTAGAGAGCACGGCCGAAACGGAGGTCGTCTGCCGCGTGGAAATCGCGGGGCACCTCTCCAACCGCAAGGGCATCAATCTGCCCTACGTCAAGCTGAATATGCCCTTCCTCTCCCGTCGCGACGAGGAGGATTTGCTGTTCGGAATTGCCCATGACGTGGACTTTGTGGCGGCAAGCTTCGTGCGCAGTGCAAGGGACGTCATTGATATGCGCAGATTCCTCAATTATCACGGAGGACACAAAATCCGCATTATTGCCAAGATTGAAAACAACGAGGGCGTAGAAAACTTTGAGGAGATTCTGGAGCAGGCAGACGGGCTGATGGTTGCCCGCGGCGATATGGGCGTGGAGATTGAGTTTGAGCGCCTGCCCGGTATTCAGAAGCGCCTGATTCGCGCCTGCTATCAGTCGGGTAAGATGGTCATTACCGCCACCCAGATGCTGGAGTCCATGATTCACGCCAACACCCCCACCCGTGCGGAGATTTCCGACGTGGCAAACGCCGTCTTTGACGGCACCTCCGCCGTCATGCTGTCGGGCGAGACGGCAATGGGCGACCACCCTGCCAGAGTGGTGGAGGTCATGAGCAAAATCGTGGAGCAGGCAGAGGCAGACGCCCTCGCGCAGAACGCCTTTGGAGATATGTCCTACCACAAGGATAAGGAGGATACCACGGGCGCCGTTTGTGACGCCGCCTGCACCCTCTCCCGGGATCTCAACGCCAAGGCAATCGTGGCAGTCACCCAATCGGGGCTGTCCGCACGCCGCGTGTCCAAGTTCCGTCCCAAGGAGGCAATCGTCGCCTCCACCCCCGACCCCAAGACCTTCCACCAGCTGTCCCTTTCCTGGGGCGTCATTCCCGTGCTGGCACTCCAGCAGGATACGGTAGACGGGCTTTACCGCCACGCCATTGACTGCGCCAAGAATGCAGATGTCGTCGTCAGGGGCGACAAGGTGGTCATCACCGCAGGTGCTCCGCTTGGACAGAGCGGCTCCACCAATATTCTTAAGGTAGAAACGGTGGATTGAGCAAAGAAATAAAAGAGCAGGTGCAAGTCACCTGCTCTTTTTGCATGCTTCTTTTGCTTGCCGCAGGGGTGACGGCAGAAAAGAATAGACAAGAAGAATAGAAAAAATAGAAAAGAACGGGCAAGCGGTGCTTGCCCGTTCTTGTTTTGCGGTTTGAGTGCTTGTTGCCGTGAATTACAGCGGAATGAGCACGAAGGTCACGATGTCAACGGCACCGACGGTTGCATTCTTTACCGTCAGGGTGGTGTTGGTGGTGACGGAAACCTCAAGCGCATCGTTTGCCTCCAGGGTGTTGTAGTACCCTCTCAGCATCAGGTGCATATCCGTTGCAACCCCCTGGTAGTTGTACAGGGTGCAGGAGATGGACCCGTCGGCGTTTTCCGTGGTGAAGAGAATGCAGGGTGCATCTGCCGCCATGAACAGGCCGTCAACGGTCACGGCATTGTTTGCCTGGCTCAAGAGGTAAGCGGTGGTATTGCCGCTCTTTACGATCAGCGCGTTGTCGGTCGAGGTGGTAACACCTTCGGGACCAATGACAATCAGACTTTCGTCAGCAATCAAGCCGAGGAGATTCTCGTGCGTGCAGCCCTTGAATACCTCGTAGCCCTCGGTATTCACGGCAAAGCCGCTGTTTTTGGTGTCGATGAGCGTGCCGCTCTGCGTCAGGGCGAAGAGGGAGTCATCCGTCTTGTAAATCACCTGACCGATCTTTCGTTGATGGTAACGGAGGAGGTGACTACCTTTTCGGGAAGCAGCCCATCTGCCAGAATGGTCTCAAGATTCTCCTGCACGAGCGTGGTAGGAATCATGTTTTCCGCCAGGGTGGGATCCGCTGCCAGATAGTACTTGACGGTCTTGGAGAAGTTCTCCTGCTGTGCTGCGGGCAGCATATGGTAGATGTTCAGCATCGCGCCGACGTACATCCCGAGACTCGTGCTGTCGGTCGCCTTGGAGACGCCGTTCAGGGTCAGGGCATCCACGCACTCGTAGAACCATGCGCAGATGTCATTTAAGAATGCAGGGTTGGCGGGATTGAGGTTGGTGCCCTCGGTTGCCGCGAGCAGCATGGTAAGCAACGTGGGGGCAGACGTATAGTTGCCCTCCAGCATAGTCACGTTACGCTGAGACAGCTGGCTTGCCATGGCACGCAGACCCGTCAGGGTGCCCTGAATGTTCTGCAGACCCATCTGGGCTACGGTGTAGGCGTAGTTCATCATTGCGGCGGCGTCTTCCATGTTCTCCAGATCCGCAACGGGAGAGGGAATGTAGGTCAGAATGGAGTGACACCAGGTTTCGGCGTGGGTGGGTTCAAAATGGTCGCCGATCGTACCGATGATGGTAGCCAGGTTGTAGCAGGACATAATGGCGTAGCCGTCGGGCGTAGCGGCACCGAGGTCTGCCTTCACGTTTGCATAGGCGCTCAGGTAATTCAGACCCTCGCCCAGCACGCGGAGGAGCTCCGCGTCGTGGTAGTAGGTGCTGTCGGGCGCGTTCCAGGCGCTTGCGAGCTGTGTAAAGCGGTTGGTGATCTGATAGAAGGACTGCGCGCTCGTAATGGTGATGTCGGACCAGCAGGATACCGCGCCGTCTGCAAGAGGCGTGGACATGTCAAGGCCGTTCAGCAGCTGTGCAACACCGTCATCCGTCATGCCCGTCACTGCGAGAGGCATTTCAGTGACACCTGCCAGGTTTTCCAGCGTCTCAACAACAGCGCCCGAGCCGACGGAGGTGGTAACACCGTAGGAGCTGCGGCTGTTGGTGAGGAAGAAATCACTGAAGTAAACGAAGTTGGGATTGGTGTTGTGGGCAAGGTTGCCGTCACCGAAGCCCGACTGACGGTCCGCGTAAAAGTCAATACGGGTGATGTTCATATCGCCGCCAGCGGGTGCGTCAAAGTCACTGCGGTTCAGGGTGAACTTCTTCCAGCCGGAGAAGTCCAGCTGAATTTTGATACGCATGGACTGGGTATTCACGTTGTTGGACCACATCCACAGCTGGATATAGTTGCCCTCGGGGAATTCCTCGCACACCGTGGTGTTGGCGCAGTAAATCCAGAACTCAATGGTATCGTAGTTGGAGGCGTTGACAACGGGGTTGGGCTTCCAGAAGCGGATCACCTGGTTTGCCTCACCGTCGCCGGGGGACAGGAACTGGTCCGCCTGGCCCATCCAGTTTTCTACTTCCCAGGTGTCGTTGTAGTCTACCCATTGGAGCGCATAGTTGCCGTCGGACAGCTGAGTGGAGTAGTTTCTCGCGATGTAATAGGGATCCATGGCGGAGGTGGTGGAGC
>JAFQJX010000007.1 GCA_017397205.1 Clostridia bacterium
AATGCCCCCTCAGCTTTCGCACCAGCCGAATGATGCGCGGATGCTTGCACTGCATATAGAAGAAGAAGCGGCTGTGTCTGTTCGCAAGCTTCATCAGCTTGTAGGCGGGGGATTTTGCAATCTGCTTCAGCTTGGCGTAGTCCCCAAGTCGGTTGTACAGGGAAATCTCGTATTGACAGATACGCATATCAAAGAGGTCGTCCCATCTGTGCCCCGTAAACTCCTTTGCCGCCTCGTACATCAGCATAAAGGCACGGGACTGCTTTTCAAAGCGCGTGTTATTGCTTTTCCAGGAGGCGGTGGCAGAGCCGGGCACGTCCAGGCGGTACACCACCGTGGGCTCGTCAATAAAATGGGCATAGCCCGCGTTGGTACGGGAGAGCTTTGCAAAATGGTCGCCGCGGAAGGCGCCCGCAGGCACGGTGGGCAAAACGGTGGCGCGCGGAAACAGGAAGGAGGCGGTGGGGATATATCCCAGCATCTCAATCGCAGGCACGTCAAAGTCTGGGCTTTCTTGCGTCACGGCGTGCTTGTCCCAAGGCACGATTTTCTCCTCGGTCTGGCGCCTGTCGTAGGCGCGGTAGCCGTTGGTGAAGCAGAAGGTGCAGTCGGGGTGCGCCTCCATGTAATCCACCTGCTTTTGCAGCTTCAGGGGGTCAATCCAATAGTCGTCCCCCTCGCACATGGCGATATACTTGCCCGTTGCCCGTGCGCGGTTCTGGTGCCCGGGGGCAAGCCCCTGGGAATACTGATTGACGGTCTGGTAAATGGGCTTGAGGAGGTGCGGATATTTTGCCTCGTACTCGCGGATAATGTCAGCGGTTTTGTCGGTGGAGGCGTCGTCATAGACGAGAATTTCAATATCAAAGTCCGTTTTCTGCGAAACGAACCCCTCCAGAGCATCGCGGATATAGCGTTCGTGATTGAAGGTGTTGCAGCAGATGCTGACGAGCGGTGTAGCCATGTTGATTTCCCTTTCTTGGCTCATTTGGCGGTCGTGGTACGGGCGCTTGCGGTACCTCTGCGGTAAGGCACGACGGTCTGATAGCCGCCCGTCGCCCGGCAGATGCAGCAGGCAAGCAGCAGGGAGAGCGCCAGCGCCAGGGTGTAGGAAACGGTGGGGAGCAGCGCCCCGCGAAGAATATAAATCGAGAACCCGATGAGCACGCAGAACAGGGACCTCTTAAACATATTTCTGGAGTTTTTAAAGGTATCCACCCACTTGAACAGCCAGCCGGAAAGCGCGCCGCCGAGGGCAACGCCCACCCAGCCAAAGGCAAAATAAAACTCGGCAAACCAGGGGCAGCTGACGTTGGTAAAGCGCGCCCTGTGATAGTCAAAGATGATTTGCCCCGTGGGGTTGAGCTTGCCGCTCCAGACGGTACGGGGCACAAAGGAAAGAATGGCGGTCAGCAGGTTTTGCCCGCCGCAGATACCCACCGTGTCCGTATAGTTCATGGTGATAATGAGCATCTGGTAGGCGTCAAAGTCAATGTGTGCAAAATCCGTCTGCGTAAAAACGAACTTTCCGATATCGGTAAAATCGTGATATTTGAAGAAGTTGAAGGCGGAGAAGACGAACACAAAGCCGACGACCAGCGCCAAAAAATACAAGCTCCTGTGACGGGAGTTTGCGAAGAACAGCGTGATAATCGTCAGGTACACGCCGAACAGGAGGAAGCGGGAGAGGTTACCGTTGAAGGGGAAATAGATGGCGAGAATCTCCGCCGCATAAAACAGCATCGTAATGGGAAAGGGCTTTCTTCTTGCCTTTGCCTGCAGCCAGGTGACGAAAAAGCAGGATACGGGGAAAAAGCGCATCATGTTAATGAGCTGAATAACCAGGTTGCTGGAGCTGATTTGCAGGTCCAGGTTGTTGCTGAACACGTTGCCCGTTACGAGCAGAATACCAAAGAACACGAGGTTGACGCCAAGCAGGGTAAAGGCAGTAAAATCGCTGAATTTTTCGGGGGCAAAGAAGACGGGGGAAAGGGTCGTTCCCTCCCTCTCCACCCTGCGGGGACGGTACAGGAAGCGAAGCACCTCATACAGGGCAATGAACAGGAGAATCGCGCCGTTTGCCGCAAGATAGTGGCGGTCGCTGATGGTAATGACGCTCCACAGGTTGGCGCCCCTGAGATACTGCTGGAGGGGAGCATAGAACATAAAGATGAACAGGAAGATATACAGCATACGGTCAAGGGAAATCGTTTCGCGGGACAAAACAATCCGCAAAAAGCTGTAAATGCCAATGATAAAGAAGGTGGCGACGACGCCAGCGTTGGCATTTGAAAAATCCCAGAAAAGTATGGTAAAGGCAAAGTAAAAGCCCAGGCAGATATACACGATGATATCTGTCAGCGACATATGCTTTGTCCTGGCGGTGCGATGCTCCATGGGTACTTTCTCCCTTTTCAGACGCTTACTTGCGAGCGTCACTAATGCGATTCAGATATTTTTTGAGATTGAAGTAGCGGCGGCTGGCCTTGATATCGTCAAGGACATAGCCGTCCTTCTCATATTCGTCAAAGAAAACGACGCCCTCCTGCCCGCGGAATGCGGGATTTGCCGTGAAAAACAGCTTGTGCTCGTAGGGCAGCTTCATAAAGGTGTCAAAATCCTCTTTTTCAAAAAGATTCTGGTCATTGAACTTGACAATCAGATTGTCAAAGTTGATGCGTGTGGCTCTGCGCGCCCACTTGTCGCGCGCCTCCTCAATGGAGTGATAATGCACGCACACAACGGTGAGGTCCACCAGACGTGCAAGCAGCACCTCCTCGTCGGGGTAGCGGTTGTGCAGCTCCTCCACCCAGGGGGACTCCGCATAGGTCATGGGCTCCAGCTCTGCCGAAAGATACCGCGGCAGGTCGGAGAGGAGCTTCAGGTAGTCCTTTGCAAACAGGAACACACCGCAGGTGGGGGAATTATAGGGCAGCCCCCAATCGCGGCTCATCACCCCGCCCCAGCAGTTGTTGGAGAGGATGCTGAAATCCCTGTTGCGAAGCCCGATACGGCGCAGGGGCGCCATCAGGCGGATGAGTTTCTTTTTTATGCTCATATTGATCTCCCATATAGCTGCAGGTACTCCTGCACCATGGTGTTTGCATCCATTTTTGGATAGTTCACGGGATTTTTGGGGGTGGCGATGACCTGCCGCACCGTATCCGCGAGCGACGCCACGTCACGCGGTGCCACGTACAGGTTGCCGCAGTCGGTTTCCTTGCAGCCGCCCGTGTCAAAGGTCACAACCCTTGCGCCGCACGCCTGTCCCTCAAGAGAAACGGTCGGATAGTTTTCCTCCTTGGAGGGAATGAGCAGGACGGCACAGGTGCTGTAATAGGCAATCAACTCCTCCTGCGTATCCGTGCGCGCAAGCCCGCGAATGCCCGCAGGGAGCGCGGCAATCTGCTCCTCGGTCAGCCCGATGAGGGTCATATCCATATCCAAAACCTCGCGCAGCGCGAGAAAGGTGTCAAGCCCCTTCCGCTCGTCCCAATAGTTGGCAACGCCGAGAATAAAGGGCTGCTCCTCTGCCCCCTCGGTGGGGCGGTATTTGGTCAGGTCAATGCCGTTGTGAATGACCTGGGTGGGATAGCCCGAAAGGAAGGATTTTTGTACCTCTCCTATCAGCCAGGCGGAGGGCGCGACAACCGTCAACCTATCCCTCGGAATCGAGGTAAAGAGCGCCTTTTTCCAGGCGTAGTTGGATTTGCTTCGGTCGGTAAAGGAGGCGGGGTAGGCACGGCTGGAGGGGCAATCGTGGCACCCCGTTTTCCACCTGTCACAGCCCGACAGATCGTAGTAGCAGCAATGCCCCGTATACGCCCAGCTGTCGTGCATGGTCCAGACGATTTTTGCCCTGCTTTCCTGCGCGAGATACCGCATCAGGGTGTCACAGTGCAGATAATATCCGTGCAGGCAATGCAGATGAATGACGTCGGGGTCAATCTCGCGCAGGCGCCTGACCAGGCGCTTGGTCGCGCGCCTGGAGTGCTTGCCCGCGCTGTCCGTCAGACGGGAAAGCAGCGCGTGCGTATAGACCTCGGGCTTGGAAACAAAGCGCTCCTGCCCCTCATCCTCGGGGGCGTTGCCCCGCGCGAAGAAGATATAGGACGTATGCCCCTCTGCGCGAAGCGCGGCGTGGACCGTCCGCATAATTTTGCCCACCGCACCGTTGATGTGGGAGCTGATTTGTACGATTTTCATACCTTGACCTTATCCATAATCGCCCTGAATTTGGTGTCGTCCCCATAAATGCAGGGGGAATCGTAGGGGCGGTCGGGGAACTTGCCGTAATCCAGGCGGATCGGGAGGTTGTTTTCGCGGATGTACCACTCTACCTGCTCTGCCAGACTGACGGGCTTGCCCGAGCAGATATTGATAATACCGCTCACCTCGCGCTGAAGAACGGTGGCAACGATGCCTGCCGCGAGGTCCAGCTCGTGGATAA
>JAFQJX010000060.1 GCA_017397205.1 Clostridia bacterium
CTACACCGATTACGCCCCTCTCGTGACGGCTGTTCCTGCCGAGGGCTACACCTTTGCGGGCTGGACTGTGACGGGCGGTGCGACCCTCCCCTCGCTCACGGATGCCGAGGTGCGCCTCACAGGCGTGACGGGTGACTACACCCTCACCGCCACCTTTACACCCGTGACCCCCGTTTCGTAAGGTGGGCACCATGAAACGCCTGTTTCGTTTTCTTTGTCTGACCCTTGCCCTGTGTATCCTGCTCTGCGCTTGCGCGGACGGCGCGACCCCCCCTCCCTCTGACGGGGATACCGACGGTGACACCGACGGCACCACGGGCGGCAGCGATACCGATGACGGGGCTCCCGTTGTCCCAGACAACACCGTCTGGCTGAACGAAATCTGCGCCAAAAACACGGACGATGCCTCGGGCAGATACGATTGGATTGAACTTTACAACACGGGCGACGAGGAGGTCTCGCTTTCGGGCTGGCGCCTCAGCGATTCCAAAAAGGAGCCCGACCGCTTCGTGTTTCCGTCAGGCACCAAAATTGCCCCCGGCGGCTACCTTGTGATCTGGGCAACCAAGGGCGAGGCGCCGACGGACGGAGGGCTGTATACCTCCTTCGGGCTGTCAAAGGAGGGCGAACAGCTCTACCTTTACAACCCTGCGGGCTACCTTGCCGATACGGTGGAGTTTCCCGCCCTCTCCAAGGACACCTCCTGGGGTCGCTCCGAGGACGGGGGAGAGATATTTGCCAATCTGACCCCCTCCCGTGCGAGCACCAACGAGGGCAACGTCGTTCTGCTGTCTGCCTCCGTACTTACCTTTTCTCACGAAAGCGGGTTTTATGACGAGGGCTTCAATCTCACCATTGACGCGCCAAACGGCTATTCCGTTTATTACACGGTGGACTGCACCGACCCGCGCAGCCCCTCCTCCAACCTGTATTCACGCCCCATTCCCGTGACCGACCCGACGGGCGTGCCCACGCACTCCTATGAGTATGCCGCCTCCTTCGGGAGTCCCCACAGCGTCAATCTGAACTACTGCGAGCAATGCTTCGTTGTCCGCGCCGTGGCGGAGGACTGGGACGGGAACCTGACCCAGACCGTTACCAAAAGCTATTTTATCGGCTACGGAAAGGATGCGCGCGCAAGCTTTACCACCCTGCCGATTATCTCCATGACCACCTCCCCCGACCAGATTTACGGCAGCGAGGGGCTGTTTAAGAACTATCAGGCAGAAAAAATGGAAAAGCAGGTGAACCTCACCTTCTTTGACAAGGGCGGGGAATACTCCTTTGAGAGGGAGGTAGGCATCCGCATCCGCGGTGCCTCCACACGAAACGCCGCGCAGAAAAACTTAAACGTCTACACGCGCACCGAGTATGACGGCAATGCAACCTTCCCCGAGTGGCTCTTCCCAGAAGCCACGTACACCAATTCCGTGGTGCTGCGCTCCGACAGCCGCTGGAATATGCAGCTGGGGCAGGATTATATGCAAAACCTTGTCAGCGACCGCGCCGTCGTGACACAGGACAGCTTCCCCGTGTTGGTGTTCTTAGACGGAGAGTTCTTCGGGCTGTACAACCTCTACGAGCGCTTTGACGAGGACTTTGTAGAGGCACATTACGGCGTCAAGGAAAAGGACGTTTACACCGTCAAAAACGGTCGTGATCCGAACTGCGACGAGGCACTTGCTGCCTATGCGGAAATGGACCAACTGATGCGCACGGGCAATCTTGCCGACCCCGCCGTGTACGCACGGCTGTGCGAAATGGTGGATATGCAGAGCTTGATTGACCTGTTTTCCATTCATCTCTATCTTGAAAACGGCGATTTTTCCATGAGCCAGAATATCAACGCATGGCGCGCCGCACCGAATGCGCTTGACCCCGCCAACCCCTATGCAGACGGCAAGTGGCGCTTCGTTCTTTACGATCTTGACTACTGCATTGACGGACCCGCCCGCTCCAAAAACACCTACACGCGCGACACCTTCTCCGTCACCCCGAAGAATCCCGCCCTCGGCGGTCCCTTCCTGACGTGGGAGCCCGTAATAAACCTGATGAAGAGCGACGCCTTCTGCCAACAGTTCGTCGCCTCCTTCCGCGAGATTGCCACGGTCAATTTTGATTACGAGACCAAGGTCAAGCCCATGATGGACGCTTGCCTTACGGCAATTTACCCCGTGATGGACGCCTACCTTGCGCGCTACAACTATCTGCGGAGCAACGGCTCCGTCCGCACCGCCGCGTATTGGAAGGCGAGCGGGGTAGAGCTCAATCAAGTGACGTTTATGAAAAACCGCGCAAGCTATATTCTGGGTTATTTAGACCAGCATTTTACAAATTGACGAGGTGAGTATGGCATCTACCTATGAACAACTGACGGGCGAAATAGACGCTCTCCTGGAGAGCTTTTCCGCCTTTGCCGTTGCCATTGACGGCATGAAATACGCGGGTAAAAGCACCCTTGCCGCCCATCTTTCCAAAAAATACGGCGCCCCCGTGCTGCACATGGAGGATTTCCTCCTGCCGCAGAGCGAGCGCCCCGACAATTGGGAGGATACCCCCGGGGGAGGCGTGGACTTTGCGCGCTTCCGCGAGGAAATCTATCTTGCATGGAAGGAAAAGCGCCCGATTGCCTATTCGCTACGCAACCCCGTGACGGGGGAGGACGTCAAGCGTATGATTCTGCCCGAGGCAAGAATGTATATCGTGGAGGGCACCTATGCGACCCACCCCGAAATCCCCGATTTTTACGACCTGCGGATTTTCTGCCGCGTGTCGGCGGAGGAGCAGGTGAAGCGTGCCAACGCAGGGGAGGGGCTTTCCATGGCGGAGCTTGCAAGGGAGCGTGCCTACTTTGCCACCTACCTGACGGAGGAACTTTCCGACGTCGTCGTGGACGAGGGGCTGATACTTCCGCCGCTTGAGCAGTAACGGAACGCCATTTAGAAAAGTGAGATGCCAAGGGCAGGAAAATGCCCTTGGCATCTGTTTTTGTTTGCCCTGTGCAAGGTGAACAAAATTTCCACAAAGTGCTTGTTAATTTTTACTTGACATATCGGGCGTGTATATGATACAATTTCCCTTGTGATATTTTATCTTGAGGCATTGTTATGGATTTATTTTTGAGCTTGGCAATCGGACTTCTCGCGGGGCTGTTTTTGTCCCGCCCTGCAAAGCGGCTGGGTCTGCCCGCCGTGACGGCGTATCTCGTCGCGGGCGTCCTGATGGGACCCCATATTCTCGGCGAGCTTGCCCGTGTCCCCTTCTTCTCTTTCCTTGAACACCTTTACTTTACAAGTGAGGCAAACGTAGAGGGACTGCACGTCATCACCGAGGTAGCGCTGGGCTTTATCGCCTTTTCTATCGGGAATGAATTCCGCTGGTCAAACCTCCGCCAAATCGGGCGCCAGGCGCTGGTGGTGGGTGTGGTACAGGCGGTGGTATCCACGGCGGTTGTGGACGTCGCCCTGATTGCCCTCCATTTTGCGTTCCCTGATGTGCTTTCTCTGCCTGCCGCCATCGTGCTCGGTGCTGTGGCAGCCGCTACCGCCCCTGCCGCCACCCTGATGGTGGTACAGCAGTACAAGGCAAAGGGCAAGCTGACGTCATTTTTGCTGCCCATCGTGGCGCTGGACGATGCCGTAGGCCTCGTGCTGTTTGCCGTATCCTACGGCGTGGCAGATGCTCTGCGCCACGGGGCGGTGGACCTCGTTTCCATTCTCGTCAATCCCCTGCTTGAAATTGTTGGCTCTCTCTTGCTTGGATTAATCATGGGATACCTCTTTACCTTCAGCGAGCGGTTTTTCCACAGCCGCACCAAGCGGTTGTCTATTTCCGTGGCGTTTGTGCTGCTCACCGTGGGACTTTCCGTCGTGAAAATCCGGATGGGTGCCGTCACGCTCTCCTTCTCCAGTTTGCTCTCCTGTATGATGCTGGGAACGGTGTTCTGCAATATCTGCGATTTCTCCGCCGAGCTGATGGACCGCCTGGAAAGGTGGACGGCGCCCCTGTACGTGCTGTTCTTCGTGTGCAGCGGCGCGGCGCTCAATCTGCGCGTGTTTGCGGATTGGCACGTCGTGCTGGTGGGGCTCGCCTACGTGGTGTTCCGTACGCTTGGAAAATACTTCGGAAACCGCTCCTCCTGCCGTATGATGGGGTGCGACCCCTGCGTGACGAACAATCTCGGCATTGCCATGCTGCCGCAGGGCGGCGTTGCCCTCGGCATGGCGGCGCTTGCCGCTGCAGGGCTTGGCGAGGACGGCAGCTTTATCAAGATGATTACCCTCTTTGGTGTGTTGATTTTTGAGCTGTTCAGCCCCGCGCTTTCCAAAATGGCACTCACCCGTGCAGGCGATATCAAGCCCGAAAACCGCACCTCCTCCCGTGGGCGCATGGATATTCCCGACCCGAATCACACAAAATAATTCCGAAAGGAGACTCATATGAAAAAGACGACCAAAACCGCAATCTACGACACCGAGGCCGCGACCCTTGTCAAAAAGGTGACCTACGGCGCGTACGGCGACCCCGAGGGCTACGAGGAG
>JAFQJX010000008.1 GCA_017397205.1 Clostridia bacterium
AAGGAAAAACACCTTTGACTTGCTCTTTTCTATATCATGAATAGGAAGGGAATGTAGCAAGCGCGACAGAATGCTTACTGCTTCTCCTTGCGCCTTGCCGCCCGTTTGCCTGCGCGCAGACCGAGGTAGCGCGCCGCCATATCGGGGAGGAGGCGGAAGAGGACGGGAACGTTGAAGTGACGAAGCGCCTGTCCCAGCACGCTGAGGGCAAGCTTGACACCGCTGTCCGTCGTGCTGTACGTGCCAAACTCGGGGTGCTCGACAAACCAGACGCCCGTTTCGTAGTAGCGGCGGTACAGCTGACGCAGCTTGTACCTGTGAGAATGCTCCACAGCCGCCTCTGCGACGTACGCCTTGAGGTATCCCGCGTCAATGACCTTTTTGGCGTAGTACATATCCTCGTTCATCATCATGGGAATGCCGTCGTAGCCGCCAAGCGCGAGATAGGTGGGGCGGTGATAGCAGGAGAAGGCATCCGACGCGAAGAAGGCGCTCAGCTGCAGCCGCTCTACGTCCTCCTTCCCAACGGTAAAGGAGGTTTCGCCGTAGTTTTTGTTTCGGATGTATTTTTCAATGGAATTGCGCCCGACCGTCTGCCGTCCGTAGGCAAACACCACGCGCCCCTCCACTCGCTTTGCCAGGTCGTACAGGGTGGTGGGGGAGGTGATGACAATGTCCTGCGACATCATCACCACGAGGTCGGAGGTACAGTAGTCCTCCAGCGCGCGGGCGCGCGTCAAGCTGTGAGAAAACTCCTCGGGGGGCAGGGTAAAGTAGGTATAGCCCGCCTCGGTGATTTTTCCCGTCACGTAGGAGAGGTCCTCCCCCGTGTCGGTAATGGCAAATACGCCGTTGACGATTTCAATTTCCTCCTGTCGCGCAAGTGCGGCAAGCAGGGGCTCAATGTAATTTTCTGCCCGATACAGGGGGCACACAAAATCCAGCTTCAGCATCTTAAAAGGTGAAGGTCTGACCCAGGGTCAGCCACTTTTTGTCCTTGTCGCTCAGATTGAGGGGCGTGCCGTCGGAAAGCGTGTAGGGCGCGGAGTCTGCCGAGCCGGGATATTCCCCGACGAGGTCGGGCCACTCAATGCCGATGGTGGGGTCGTTCCAGGCGAGGCCGCCCTCGTCACCGGGGTGATAAAAGTCGGTGACCTTGTAGCAGAACTCCGCCTCGTCGGACAGGACCAGGAAGCCGTGGGCGAAGCCCTCGGAGATATAAAACTGCTTCTTGTTCTCCGCCGTCAGCTCAACGCCATACCATTTTCCGTAGGTGGGGGAGGCGGCGCGGAGATCTACCGCCACGTCAAAGACGCGCCCGCGCACCACGCGCACGAGCTTGCCCTGCGGATACTCCTTCTGAAAGTGAAGCCCACGAAGCACGCCCTTGACGCTCATGGACTGGTTATCCTGCACGAATTTCATATCAAGGCCCTCCGCCTGCATATCGCGGAGGTTATAGGTTTCCATAAAGTAGCCGCGGCTGTCTCCGTGGACGGCGGGCTCAATGATATAAAGACCCTCAATCGGGGCTTTGGTTACTTTGATTTGTCCCATGTTACACCTCAATTTCCTTTAAATAGCGCAGGAGCGCATCCTGCCAGGAGGGCAGGGGGGTGAAGCCCTCACGGACGAGCTTTTCCTTGCTCATACGGCTGTTG
>JAFQJX010000061.1 GCA_017397205.1 Clostridia bacterium
GCTTTGCCTCCTCCAGCGCCTTTTTGACCTGCTCATAGTCGTGTCCGTCGTAGGGACCGAGGTAATGGAAGCCCATTTCCTCAAAATAATTTGCCTGATATATCAGGTTTCTTGCCCAGTTGCGGATGCGGGTAAACAGGCGGTACAGGGGCTTTCCAATCAGGGGAATACGGCGCAAAATCTGTCGCGTGCCGTGCTTGACCATGCGGTATTTACGGGAAATACGCATTCTTGCCACCAGACGGGGAAAGCCGCCCGTCACGGGGGCTATGGACATTTCATTTTCGTTGATAATCAGAACGAGAGGGGTGGTCTTGTCGCAGTTGTTGATTGCCTCGTGAGCAAGGCCGCCCGTCAGAGCGCCGTCACCGATAACGGCAACGGTATGATTGGCGCTCCCCTTCAGCTTCTCGCCCTGTGCAATTCCGAGGGCGGCAGAAACGGAGGTGGAGGAGTGACCTGTACCGAACGGGTCAAACTCGCCCTCCTCCCTGCGCGGAAAGCCCGAAAGCCCTCCCGGTATCCGCAGGGTATCAAAGGCGTCCTTACGCCCTGTCAGAATTTTGTGCACGTAGGACTGATGCCCCACGTCCCAGATGACCTTTTCCTCGGGAGTATCAAAAATGCGATGAATGGCGAGGGTAATCTCCACGACGCCGAGGTTGGAGGCAAGATGACCGCCGCGCAGCGCCGTTTTTTCAATCAGAAACTGCCTGATTTCTTCCGCAAGACGGGGCATCTCCTCGTCGGGCAGGGCGCGCAGGTCCTGTACGCTGTTGATATTCGGGAGGAGCGCCTCCATCTGCTGTTGCTTTTGCTTCATATAGTCTTGTCCTCCCCTCGGGGAACGGGTGCTTGACCCGTTACCCGCTTGTAGGTTCTGTAAAAGGTGGAATAATCGCGGAAGCCGACCGCCCTTGCAAGGGTGGCAAGGGACAGCCCTCCTGTCTCCATGGAAAGCACTCTCGCAACGCGCGCATAGCCAAAATAGGCGTGCGGCGTGTAGCCGCTTTCCTTGCGGAACAGGCGGCAGAGGTGGAACTTCGTCACCCCCACCTCGCTTGCAACACGGTCAAGCGTCACCTCCTCGTCCAGCCGCTCCGTCAGGCGGAGGACCGCCTTGGAAACGGGTGTCTCGGGGGGCATATCGGGTGTAGCAGATGCCAGACGAAGCAAGAGCTCTGTCAGGCGAAGACGGCAAAGAGGAGCCGCATTTTCTTGTCCCTCCGTCACAAGCTCGCCAAGTGACGCAACCATCATGGACAGCCCCTCGTCCATGCTCCGCGCATCAAAGCGAGCGGTGCGTGAGAGGAGCGCGGGAAAGCGCGGGTCAGCCAGGCAAAGCGCCATCGTGCCAAAGGAAAAGGCGAGAAACTCCTCGCACCCCGCGTGGGAATAGCACACACGGAAGGGAGGCAAGAGAAGAACGTCCCCCGGCTCCAGCGTGTATGCCACGCCGTCTACGGAAACGCGTCCCCCTGCCCCTCTCGCAACTGCAAGATAGTGAGAGCGGCTGACAAAGGCACCCTGAGGAAGGCCCCGCGTGATATTCAGCTGTGTAAATTGCTCCTGCAAGGACACCTGTCCCATGGGGCCTCCTTTCCTCGGCGCGGTTACGCCTCGTCCTTCTTTTTATTCTTTTTTCTTTGCAAAAAGCCAATTCTGTCGCGGAACTGATAGAGCAAAACGACGGCAACCGAGGCAAGTGCAAGCGCAACGCACGGAATTGCCACCGCCGCTACGGGGAACTCCTTCACCGTCACGTGGCAGGACTTTGCACAGCCGCGGAATTTTCCAAGCAGTTCTTCCGTGTCAAGCACGGGCGTGGCGCCCTCAATCCGTTCAAAGGAGGCACCTCCCGTAGAAAACGTCACGGCGTAGTTCCCAAGCGTCCCGAGAATATCCGCGCAGGGAATGGAAAACAGCTGCACGTCTCCTGCCATACCGGAGCCAAAGCGCACCTCGCCCTCCTCTTCTACCATGCCGAAGAACGCCGCCTTGGTGCTCTTGATTGTCAGAGAGGAGCCGTCTCCTACGCTGAAGTGCTTACCGCAGGAGCGGTACAGGATACCGACGGCATAGTCCTTTGCGGAAAAATCCGTGTGCGTCATGCTGACGCTTGCATTGTTGGCGTAGAGCGCCGCGTTGCGAATGCTCCCCGTGTTTTCAGAGTAGACCGTCCAATAGTAGGACACGTAGTCGTCAAAGGTTTCGTAGGTCTGCTTCAGCTGTGCCTGATTTGCCTCCCACTGATTGGCAAGAGGTCCTTTTGTAAAGGCGTTGAAGCCGGGGTTATAAAGCTGAATGTCGCTGCTTCTGATTTTCAGGTTGACCTCACCCTCGGGGTTGAGGACAATCCCTGCATAGTGGGCGCCGACGTTGACCTCCGCCATGTTGAATTCGGCATTTCCGTTCAGGACGAAGCCGTACAGGGCGTGCGTCGCAATCAGACGGGTGCCCGTGCTTGCCACGAAGCTGCCGTCCTGCATATTGACAAAGGTATTCACGCCCGACGCCTGAATGACCGAGTCACGCACCGTGGTATTCCCGTAGGCGGTGAGGAAGCTTTCCGCCGAGTGGTGGTCCGTCTGAAAGGTGATATAGCACCCGTCAATGAGCATTCTTTCGTCCGCCTGAAGCACGCTGCCAAAGGTGGGCAATTTGCCACGCAGAGGGGTCATCAGGAGCATGCTTCCCTCCACGGTCACGATATCTGCGCCGAAGCAGACGTCCGTGACGCCGTCAAGCCCCTGCCCCACGATGGTAGATTCCTCCACCGTCAGGTCACCCGATTGAATCTGCACGAAGCCCGTACCGCCCGCTCTGCCCTCAAAGGTAACGATCGCGTCCTCAATTTCCACGCTTCCCTCCGCAACGTAAATGCCCCAGGGGAAGGTGACGGAGCCCGTCAGCTTGACGGTAACGCCCGCCTCTGCAACGGCAAGCGAATAGGAGCCGTTCCCGTTTGTATAGCAGCCCGTCACGGAAAGGTCGCGAAGAGAAAGCACCTGCTCCTCAGGGTCGTACACGGCGCGCGGAGTGGCGTTTTCGTCACTTGCCGTATCACCGAGAATATCTGAGCAGTTTTCATCCGTTACCTGCACGCCGCCGAGGTAAATCTCATAGGTTGCAGGGGTGGTGACGTCGGTATCCGTCCCTGTGCCGCCCTCCTCTGCCCCCACCGCGAGCGCCGTCAGGCAGCAGAAGCACAAGGTGAGCGCCAGGCATAAGGTCAGCCGCATCAGGCGGCGTACACGCGCGCCCATCAGTTCACCGACCTTGCACCCAGAATATCAATATGGGTGCGGTAAAAATCTTCAAATTTTCCCTCGTCCAGGGCATCCCTGATTTTCTGCATCAGCTCGTTGTAGAAATACAGGTTATGCAACACGCAAAGTCTCATTCCAAGCGCCTCCCTTGCTTTGAATAAATGACGGATATAGGAACGGCTGTAGTGACGGCAGGCAGGACAGCCGCACCCCTCGTCAATGGGGCGTGGGTCTGCAAAATACTGCTCGTTGTTGATATTCATTTTCCCGTGCCAGGTAAACAGGTTGCCGTGGCGCGCGTTTCGGCTGGGCATGACGCAGTCAAAGAAATCCACGCCGCGTCTGACGCCCTCCAGCAGATTCTGAGGGGTACCAACCCCCATCAGATAACGGGGCTTATCCTTGGGCATATGTGGCTCCACCTGCTCGATGATGTGATACATCACCTCGGTTTCCTCCCCCACGGCAAGGCCGCCGATGGCATAGCCCGCAAGGTCGAGCTCACGGATTCTCTTCATGTGATCAATGCGCAGGTCGTCATAGGTGCCGCCCTGCCCTATTCCGAACAAAAGCTGACTGGGGTTGACGGTCCCCTCCAGGGAATTGAGGCGATTCATCTCATCCCGACAGCGGCAAAGCCAGCGGTAGGTACGGTCACAGGAGTCCTTGACGTACCTGTAGGGCGAGGGATTCTCCACGCACTCGTCAAACGCCATGGCAATCGTAGACCCCAGGTGGGACTGGATTTGCATGCTCTCCTCGGGTCCCATAAAGATACGGGCGCCGTCCATATGAGAGTTGAAGCGTACCCCCTCCTCGGTGATTTTACGCAGCTTGGCAAGGGAAAACACCTGAAAGCCGCCCGAGTCGGTCAGTATGGGCTTATCCCAGTTAAAGAATTTATGCAGGCCACCCATGCGGTAAATCAGGTCATCCCCGGGGCGGATATGCAGATGATAGGTATTGGAAAGCTCCACCTGGCAGTTGACGTCCCGCAAATCCATCGTGGAGACACCGCCCTTGATGGCGGCGCTGGTGCCGACGTTCATAAAGACGGGCGTTTCAATCACGCCGTGGACGGTATGCATTCTGCCGCGGCGGGCGCTTCCCTCGGTTTTCAAGATTTCAAACATGGTGTATCCCTTTACTTGATTCGGTCAAATTGCTTGTCAAGCTCGCGCTTGGTCATGCGGTAGGCAATGGGGCGTCCGTGCGGACAAACGGTGATATCGGGGAGCGCGAGCACCTTGGCAATCAGATGCTCAAGCTGCGCCCCTCCGTATGCTCTTCCGCCCTTGATGGCTGCCTTGCAGGCAACCTGATACAGCGCTCTTTCCTGCCGCTTCTGCTCGGTGATAGACGGGTTTCCCGTCCCCTCGGCAAGCTCCGTCACCATATCGGTGAACAGCTCTCCTGCCACATCGGGGGAAATCCCGTCGGGAATGGCAACGAGCAGCACCCCTGCCATATCCAGCGTATAGGAGAAGCCGACCGCCTCCACCTCACTTCGGTATTCCTCGGCGGCAACCGCCTCCTCGGGCGTCAGGGAAAGACGCAGGGGGACAATCATTCCCTGAGAGGCAACCCTGCCCTCCCGCCTCTGACGGGCAAGCAGCTCCTCAAACAATATTCTCTCATGGGCGGCGTGCTGGTCAATCACCAGCAGCTCCTCTCCCACCTCAACGAACAAATAGGTGCGGAACGCCTCCCCGATAAAGCGGAAGGGGGGCACCGTGGTCTCGGTTACGGTAGCGTCGGGCGCGACACTTTCGGTGTCGGTTGTCTCTGCCACAGGTACGGGCGCAGACGCGACAGGCGCCTGTGTCTTTGGTGTGGCAGGCGCAGTCTCTTGCAGGCGCGTATCCGCCTGCAGGGTGCCTCGCTGTGCCTGTGCAAGATCCTGCAAAAAGGCAAGAGAGCGTGCAGGGGTCATCTCCTCTGTGCGCGGCGCGGCGGTGGTCGCTCGCGCAGGTGCCGCGGCAGGGGTCTGGGGGCTTTGTGCCCCTGTGGACTGAGGAGCAGGAGAGGCGTGTGCAACAGTCAGTTGCTCGGGCTGCGGCGCGCGTCCTACGGGGATAAACGCCTGACTTGCAGGAGGCGTGAAGGTCTTCTGCTGAGACAGGCGCAGCTCGGGGCGCTCGGTATTGGCCTCAAGCGCTGCGCGCACCGCCCAGTAGACGCTTTCAAAGACCTTGCGCTCGTCAGAGAAGCGCACCTCCAGCTTCGCGGGGTGCACGTTGACGTCCACGTGGCGCGGGTCGGTTGTGAGATACAGGGCGCAAACGGGGAATTTTTCGGGCGCCATATAGGAGGTAAAGGCGCGCTCCAGCGCCGCCATCACCGTCTTGCTCTTGACGTAGCGTCCGTTGATAAAGACGTTTTGCATATTGCGGTTTCCGTGGCAGTTGTCGCTTCTTCCGACGTAACCCGTCACCGCGACCCCCTCCGTTTCTCCGTCCACCTTGAGCAGACGGGTTGCGAAGTCCCGTCCGTAGAGGGCGTACAGGACGTTTTTGACGTCGCCGTCCCCTGCCGTAGAGAACCTTGGCTTGCCGTCAATGATAAAGCGGAAGGATAACTCGGGATGCGACATTGCCACCTTTTCCATAACGGCGGCGCAGGACATTGCCTCGCTTGCATCCTTTTTGAGGAATTTACGGCGCGCAGGCACCCGTCCGAACAGGTCCTCCACCACGACGGTGGTGCCGTTTGCCGCACCCACCTCGCAGATCTCCTGCACCTCTCCGCCATCCGCCACCAGCATGGTGCCCATTTCTGCGTCGGGCACCTTGGATACAATGGTAATACGGGAAACGGAGGAGATTGCCGCCAGCGCCTCACCGCGGAAGCCCAGCGTCATAATTCCGTTCAGGTCCTCTGCCGTCATGCCGCAGCCGTCGTCGCTGACCCGAATGGAGCGCACGCCGCCCCCTCGAATTTCTGCCACAATGTGGGTGCCCCCCGCATCAATGGCGTTTTCCAGAAGCTCCTTGAGCACCGAGGAGGGGCGGTCCACCACCTCTCCTGCGGCAATGAGATTGGCAATCTCAAAGCCCAGCACGTTAATTTTTCCCATGGGGGTCCCTCCTTTCCCTTACGACAAGGATTTTTTCAGGGTGTAGATAAAGTTCATGGCTTCAATGGGGGTCAGGGTGTCCAGATTGACGGCGCGGATTTTATCCGCCGCCTCCTCTGCCTGACTTGCGCGCAAGCCCGAAAGCAGGTCGGGCTCCTCCTCGCGGCGGCGCGGTGCGGCAGGGGCAAGCACTCCCCCCTCCCCGCTCTCAATGGAGGCAAGCACCTCCCGTGCGCGGCGAATGACCTCGTTCGGCACGCCCGCCAGCTTTGCCACCTCAATGCCGTAGCTGTCGTCGGTGGCTCCAGGGACGATTTTCCGCAGGAAGGTAATGGTGTCGCAGTGCTTTTTGGCGGCAATATGATAATTCACCACGCCGTCACAAACGCCCTCCATGGCGGTGAGCTCGTGGTAATGGGTTGCAAACATAGTACGGGCGCCGATTTTCTTGCTCGCAGTATATTCCACCACGGCGCGGGCAATGGACATTCCGTCGTAGGTGCTGGTGCCTCTGCCCACCTCGTCGTACACAATCAGGGAGCGCCGCGTTGCATAGCGGAGAATGTTCGCCACCTCGTTCATTTCCAGCATAAAGGTGGACTGCCCCGATGCAAGGTCGTCGCTTGCACCCACGCGCGTGAATACGCGGTCCACGATGCCGATACGGGCATCGCGCGCGGGCACGAAAGAGCCAATCTGCGCCATAACGCAAATCAGGGCAACCTGGCGCATATAGGTGGATTTACCCGCCATATTCGGGCCTGTAATCAGCATCATGCGCTGTGCGCCCGTATTGAGGGTGGTATCGTTTGGCACGAAATAGGTATCCGTGACGAATTTCTCCACCACAGGGTGCCGTCCGTCGCGGATTTCAATGACCTCGGAGAGGTCCACCTCGGGACAGGTATAGTGATGCTCTGCCGCCACGTCTGCAAGGGACATATAAACGTCCAGGGCGGCAATGCTTGCGGCGGCCGCCTGTATGCGCGCGGACGCCTCCGCCACAACCTGTCGGATACCGCAGAACAGCTCCAGCTCAAGGGCACAAAGCTTTTCCTCCGCGCCGAAAATGGTACTTTCCAGCTCCTTCAGCTCCTGCGTGATATATCTCTCGCAGTTGGTCAGGGTCTGCTTTCTTACGTAATGGGCGGGTACCGCCTCGCTCTGCGAGCGGGGGACCTCTATGTAATAGCCGAACACCTTGTTGGAGGTCACGCGTAGGGTTTTGATGCCCGTTTGCTCCTTTTCACGCGCCTCAATTTCCGCGAGGATCCCCTGGCTGTTCTGGCTGACGGAGCGCAGGTAATCCACGTCGGAATTGTAGCCCTCGGCAATCATGCCTCCGTCGCGGATAGAGAACGGCGGAGTTTCCTCAAGAGCAGTATCCAGAAGGGCGTAAATATCCTCCAGCGTATCCATCCTGGAGGCAATTTCTCTCACCGCGCGGCTCTTTGCCCCGCTGATCAGCTCCTTCATGGCAGGCAGAGGCCTGATGCTCTGACAAATGGCGCGCAAATCCTTTGCGTTTGCCGAGCCGTACACCGCCTTTGCCGTCAGGCGCTCCAGGTCAAGAACGGTTGACAGACAGGCGCGCATTTCCTCACGGAGCAGAAAGCTGTCCACAAACTCTGCCACCGCCTCCTGACGGGCGTGAATGGCAGGCACCTGAATCAGGGGACGGGAAAGCCAGGAGCGCAGCAGGCGCGTACCAAGACAGGTTTCCGTCCTGTCAAGCACCCACAGCAAGCTGCCCCGCTTTTCTCCCTTTCTCATGCTCTCCGTAAGCTCAAGATTGCGACGGGTTGCGGCGTCAAGCTCCATATACTGTCCGTCCGTGTAAACCGTGATTTCGCGCAAAAAGCACGGCTCACACATCTGGGTTTTGCGAATATAAACGAGCAGGGCTGTGACCGCCGCTGCCTTTGCGCGGCTGGCAATCACGTCCGTTTTTTCACCGAAGCACCTTTCAAGCAGGGCGGGACCCTCGGGGTCGCGGAAGAGGGCCGTCTGCTGCTCCTCCACCACCGCACCGAGGCGGTCGGTCAGAAAGGCTCCCACCTGTCCAAGCGTTGCTGCCGCCACGTTGAGAATCACCTCGCTGGGAGAGTAAATGGCAAGCTCGTTACAGATGCGCACCTCGCGGTTTTCTCCCTCAATCTCGGTGACAAGCACCTCACCCGTGGAAATGTCCGCAAAGGCAACACCCACAGAGTGGGTGTCATAGTACAGGGCGGAGAGGAAATTGTTTCGTCCCTCCGCAAGCAGAGACCCGTCCGTGACGGTGCCGGGGGTCACAACGCGAATGACCTCGCGCTTAACAATTCCCTTCGCCTCTGCGGGGTTCTCCATCTGCTCGCAGATAGCGGCCTTATAGCCCGCCTCTACCAGCTTTCCAAGGAAGGAATCTATCTTGTGAAAGGGTACGCCACACATGGCGGCGCGCTTTCCCTCTCCGCAATCTCTGCCCGTCAGGGTCAGCTCCAGCACGCGGGATGCAACAAGGGCATCCTCAAAGAACATCTCGTAAAAATCACCGAGACGGTAAAAGAGGATGTAGTCGGGATATTGGTCCTTGACGGCAAGATACTGCTCCATCATAGGAGAGGGCTTCTTCAGCTGTTCCCTTTTCTCGTAAACCGCTGCCATTTGTTAACTTCCGTTTCTTTTCGTTGGGTCTTTTTCGTTTTGGGCGTTTCGCACGCGGGCTTTTCTCTCTCCGCCCGACTCAGCTTCTTGACGAGCAGTTTGCGTGACAGGAGGAGCAATCGTGGGTGCATGCCTCCGTCGGCTCAATGCCGAACACAACTCTCTGAATCTCGTCGTTGACCTTCTTCATCAGATCGGTCACCTGCAGCTGGCAGGCGGAGAAATTCTTATACTCCTCCATAGCGGCAATTTCCCTTGCCAGCTGGTCCATGCGGTTCCGCACGAGCTGCAACAGCTCCGGGCTCTGCTCGTCCACCTCCTTGGAAAACTCCTGGGAGAGGATGCTCCGCTGTGCGTTGTACTCCGTCATTTTGGTCTGGAGAACAGGGCACGCCTCGTAAGCCGCGCGGGCGGCGGCGTAATTCTGCAGAATGGGGTCGTTTTTGATGGCTTCGGCAAGCTCTCTTGCCTTTTCAAGTACGGTCATGGTCGTTCCTTTCATTTTGGGTTTATCAGCTCCCCGCGGAGCGCAAAGGGCTCTGCACGGGTAATCTTAACGTAAGCAAACTGCCCGATCATCTCCTCAGGCGCGGCAAAGTACACGAGTCGGTTGGTGTCCGTCCTGCCTGCGAGGATGCCCTCCTGCTTTCCCCTCGCATCAGCAAGGACGCGCACGGTCCTGTCCACGTAGGGTGTCGCAAGGCGCAGAGCAATGTCATTTTGCACGGCGAGCAGGCGCTCCATACGGGCAGCGCGGGCGGCGGCGTCCACCTGTGCCTCCATGGTGGCGGCAGGGGTGCCCTTTCTCGGGGAGTACAGGAAGGAATAAATCATATCAAACTCCACATGCTCTATGACCTGCAAGGTGGCGTTGAAGTCCTCCTCCGTCTCGCCGGGAAAGCCCACAATGATATCCGTAGACAGGGCGATGTGCGGCATGGCGGCACGCAGCTTCCCGACCGTGGTGAGATATCTCTCGCGGGTGTAGCGGCGATTCATACGGGCAAGGATGTCGTTTGAGCCCGATTGCAGCGGCAGGTGAAAATGGGGGGCGATTTTATCCCCGTGCTCCGCCATCACCGAAATCAGACGGTCGGAGACGTCCTTTGGATGGCTGGTCATAAAGCGGAGACGGAAGTCCCCCGGCAGGCAAGCGATTTTTTCCATCAGCGCGGCAAAATCGCAGTCGCCGCGATAGGAATTGACGTTCTGCCCAAGCAGCGTGATATCGTGGCAGCCGTCTGCCACCAGGGTCTCAACCTCCCTCAGAATGTCCCCCGACGCACGGCTTCTTTCCCTGCCACGCACGTAGGGAACGATGCAGTAGGAGCAGAAATTGTTACAGCCGTACATAATGGAAACCCACGCCTTGTGGCGCACACGGCGGGCACAGGGGAGCCCCTCTGCAATCGGGGGATTTTCCTCTCCTGTGACAAAGCGGCGGCGTCCGCCCTCAAGGAGCGTGCAAATCACCTCGGGAAGCTTGTCAAGCGAGGCGGGGTCCAGCGTAAAGGACACGTAGGGATAGCTTTTTTTAAGTTGCTCCACCCGATGACCCTGGGCGGGCATACAGCCGCACACGCCAACGAGGAGCGCGGGCTTTTTCTCCTTCAGCGCCTTGAGGGTGCCGAGATAGGAGAGCACCTTCAGCTCTGCGTGCTCACGGATGGCGCAGGTGTTGATGAGAATCAGGTCTGCCTCCTCCTCTGTCGCGGCGTCCGCATAGCCCATGGCGTGTGCCATACCGCAAAGGCGCTCGCTGTCTGCCTCGTTTTGCTGACAGCCAAAGGTGGAAACAAAGACGGCGTGAGGGGCGGTGCCAAAATGAGCGGCAACACGCTCCATGTATTGCAGGGGTGTCAGGCGCATCTCGGTCATGGGGCAAGCACCTCAAAGGAATAGGCCGCCTGTACGCGGATGCTGTCGGAAATATGCCACTCCACCGTCAGCACCGCCTGTGCCTTGCCTGCAAGGGTCACGCCGCTTGCGGCAAAGTCTGACCAAGTCATTGGCTCGTAGGTGACGTCGCCCTCAAGATCGTAGAAGAAGACAAGCGCCTTGTTTGGCTCACGGGAAAAGACAAGCTCCGCAAGGTCGGACGGGCTGTCTATCTGAATGGGATCCGCCTTGTCAAACTGCTTTGCCGCCTTTTCCTGAGAGCGGCTGGTAATAACCTCCTCGCCGTCACGGTTTACAACGCACCAGCGCACGTACGCGGGCTTGATCTCCTCCTCGCCGAGGGAAATATCGGGCGAGGTCTTTGCCAGCTGAAAGACGAGGATATAGGTGGGAATAAAGACCACCAGCAGGGCGGCTATGAATAGAATCGTCTTTTTCATTCTTGCTCCTTTATGTGTTCGGTCAACTTTCCCACAGCCCAGCGCGCCATCAGAATGCCCGCAACGGGGGGCACAAAGGGGGCAGAGGCAGGGGTGGGGCGCCCTCCCCCGTCGGCATCGGGCGCCGCCTTCATGGGCGGCTCCGCGCTCCATACCACGGGCAGAGCCGAAGCAGGGGTGTCCTTGAGATACCTCCGCACGGCACGGCAAAGCGGACA
>JAFQJX010000062.1 GCA_017397205.1 Clostridia bacterium
CATCCCGGCTGTATCTCCCTGCGAGCGGGGTGGCGCTTTTTGAAAAAAGAACAACGGCAACCGAGGTTGCCGTTGCTCAAGGGTGCTTTGATTTTGTCCCGAATTACAGGGACCGCAGATAGCGCACGGAGCGCTCCGCGCACTCCATGGGAGTGTAGCCGAGACAGGGTCTGTCCTGCTCCACCACGACCCACTGCGTGCCGCACTCCTCGGCGGAGGCGAGAATGGCGGGGAAGTCCTGTACGCCCTCGCCAACGGGGCGGAACTCAAACTTTTGCGGCTCCGCCTGGTTGTTTTCGGTGTTTTTGAGACCGATGAGCGCGTACATATTTGCTGCCTTCTGACCGACGAAATCCTTGAGGTGCAGGATGTCAAGACGGCCTGCATATTTCTTCATGTACTCGGCGGGGGGCTCGCCACCCACGTTGACCCAGCAGGTATCAAGCTCTGCCTGCAAAAGGTCTTGGGGCACGCTCTCAAAGAGCAGGTCAAGGGCGTATTTGCCGTCCAGCTTTGCAAATTCAAAATCGTGGTTGTGGTAGGCAAGCGTCATACCGAGCTCCTTTGCCCTCTGACCCAGACGCTTAGCGTCTGCAATCACGCGGCGGAAGTTGTCGGGGTTGACGTTGGGGCGGTACTCCTCGGTGAGGTAGGGAATGACCACGAATTTGCAGCCGATTTCCGCATAAACCTCCAGGAGCTTTTCGTCTGCGACCATATTCAGGTAGGGAACGTGCGCGGAGATGGGGTTGAGCCCGATTTCTGCGCAAAGCGCCTTGATTTCTGCGGCGCTCTTGCCAAACAGGCCTGCAAATTCCACGCCGTCATAGCCCATTGCCTTGACTTTTCTCAGGGTGCCCTCAAAGTCCTTTGCCATATCGTCGCGGACGGTATAAAGCTGTAATGCAATCGGAAAGTTCATAGTGTCTCCTTAAATCTCGGGAATCTCAACGGTGACCTCGCGGCCAAGCTCGCTGGAGCGGATGATGCCGTCGATGATTGCCTGGTTGTAAAGAATCTCATCCGTAGGAACGGGTGCCTTGCTACCGGTGATAATAGCGTTGAGGAAGGAGCGGATCTTTCTGTCCCACAGGTCCTCGGTGCGGGGCAGGAGGGGGATCTCCACCTGCACGGGCTCGCCTGCAACGTCGCGGTACAGGGTCATGGGCTTGTTGAAGCTGCCGTTCCAGCAGTCGGTGGAGGGAATGCGGAGAGCGCCCTTGGTGCCCATGAAGATGGTGTCACCGGGAGTATCCACGTGCATGTACCATGCAATACGGAAGTCCAGAATGATGTCGCCCTCCAGACGGATGTAAGCGGAGGCAAAGTCGTCAACGGAGAACTTCTTGGCGCACTCGGGCTTGCCAACCTGTGCGTATGCCTCGGGGGTGGTGCCGAAATAGTCGGTGGCACGGCCGGAGACGGTCAGGGGCTTCGGGTTGCCGAGGGCGTTCATAACGAGGTCAATGGAGTAGCAGCCGATGTCACCCACTGCGCCAAGGCCTGCCTTATCGTTTTCAATGAAGGTTTCGCTCCAGCTGACGGGAATGCCGTGACGGCGGCCGCCACCCGTCTGTACGTAGTACACCTTGCCAAGCTCGCCGCTCTGCACGATC
>JAFQJX010000063.1 GCA_017397205.1 Clostridia bacterium
GAGCGCGAGAGCTCTGTCGTGACAGGGGAGTGCCTCCTGGTACAGATTAAGCGACTCATACAGGTTGCCCAGCTCGTTCATTCGTTTTGCAAGCCCCATAACCTCCTCGCGGGAGGGGGCATCGCCGAGATGCTCCTGCCGCAGGTCGATGCTGCGTTGCATAGAGCTTGTCGCCTGTCGGTCCTGTCTCCGATGGCGGTAAAAGAGGGTCACGTTATCAAGAACGGTCAAGAGGTCACCAAGAGATGCGTCCGTCGGGTGGGCGGCATAGAGGTCCTCTGCGAGGGAAAGCGTTTTCAAAAACAGCTCCTCCGCCTCGTCCGGATGCCCCTGCTTCACGGCGCTGATGGCAAGAGACAGCGTGGAGGTCATTTGCGAGCGGCGGTAGGAGGTTACGTCGGTGACGGCGTCTGCAAGCGCCTCGTCCTCCGCGTTTGCACGGCGGAGAAGCACCTCCGCCTCCTCCCCCTTGCCCTGTGCCTGTAGCACCTCTGCAAGGATACGCCAGGCAACGGATACGCAATTTCTGGCATCATGGGTGGGGCACTCCTCAAGCAAGCTCTCTGCCAGGGCAACGCCCTCCCGTACCAGCGGCTCCGCCTCGTCAGCGCGGTCCAGGCGGCAGAGCGTTTTGGACAGCTCCAGGCAGGAGGTCATCAGGCACCGCCTTGCGTTTGGCGTGCCCGTTTCCTCGCAAACGGCGCGGCACGTTGTCAGCGCATCGCGCTGAAGCTCCTCTGCGTCCGTGTAGCCGCCGCCGAGATAGGCAAGCTCCGCAAGATTCATCAGGTCGGTGGACACGCTCAGGCGGTCCTCGGGGGCGCGCGTTTCCAGAGAAAGCTCCCGTGAAAGGGAAAGGGAGCGGGTAAAATGCACGTACGCATCGGCGCGGTTCCCAAGCGCGCGGTACACCTGGGCAAGGGAATGGTATGCGGCGGCGAGGGTGCGCTGCGCATCAATGCTATCCTCCAGCTCGCAGAGCTTCTTTGCGTGCGTGACAGCACGCTCCATAGCGTCGAGCGCCGCTTCGTGGTCGCCGCTTTCCATATAGATTCTTCCAATCAGCCCGTAGCTGCGGGAGAGGTCCTCCTGGATGACGGGGGTATCTCTGTTGACGCAGTCACTCTGGCGCAGAGCGAGGCCGCGCTCAAACCATTTTGCCGCCTCGGGCAAATTGCCCTTTTCGTGGTAGAGAATGCCGAGCTTGTCATAGGCGTAGGAGGCAATTGCCTGCGAAAAGCCCTCCCGATACACTTCGTCCGCCTCCTCGCATTCGCGCAAAAGGTCAAGAAAGCACGCCTCCGCCCGGTCCAGCTCTCTTGTCAGGCGCAGGTATTGGTTGCACAGCAGAGAATATTCGTTGAGATAGTCAACGGCACCGTCCACGGACGGGGCGGCGCGGTAGGCGGCGCGAGAGAGCTGAACGGTTTTCTCCTGCCAGGCAACCGCCTTGGCGGCGTCCCGTGCAACGCCCTCTCCCAGCTGATACATGGAGGAGAGCTTTTTCGTCGCGTCGGCACAGCCCTGCTCCGCCGCCCCCGTGAGCAGGGAAAGAGCGCGCGCGTGGTCCACCTCCACGTCCACGCCGCCGAGATATGCCAGACCCATCAGATAAGCATGCCGCGGGTCCGCCGCCTTTTCTTGGGCGATGGCGCCGCCGAGGACGGAGGCAAGGTCACGGGAAAGCGCCTGCCCGTCATGGGGGTCCGTCAGGGCAGGGAGGTCAGAATATTGCTCCTGCAGGAGCGCCTCGCTCGTCGGCTCCAGCAGGGCTGACAGAATGGGCTTGCCAAGCTTTTTTGCAAGCGGGTATTCCACCGCCTGCACGTAGTTGGGCTCGCATACGAGATTGGGAGTTACGGCAAGCACGAAGAGGTGGCTCTTTTGCAGGGCGAGCTCAATATTTTCCCGAAAGCTCTCTCCGGGGGTTAAATATTCGTCGTACCAGATGGCGACGTTCTGACACCGCTCGTCCCGGTGAATGAGCCGCATCAGCTCCTGTGCCCGGCGGCGGTCCTTTTTGCGGTAGCTGAGAAAAATATAGCCGTCAAAGGAGGCGCGGATTTCCCTCGCAAGCTCCTCTCCGACCAGCACCGCCCTGAGGTAGTCCGTCAGCTTCTTTTCAAAGGAAATTGCCGTTTCGTCACGCGAGGTGCGGTCCAGGTATTGCAGCTCTCCGCATACCTCGGAGAACAGACCGTCCAGTCCTGCCTCCTGCATCAGGGGCAGAACGGGAATATGATGCTCCAGCGCCCAAGGAAGCTCCACGTCACGGGCGCGGCTGGGCGAGGAGAGAAAGACGTAGGTGACGGGAATGACGAACAGCTTCATTTCCTCAAGCGAGGAGAGGTGCTCCTCCAGACCCTCCTCGCACGAGGGCGTGGGGTCGTACCAGACGGCACAGCTTTCTATGGAGAGAAGGACCTCTGCAACGTCGTCAAGATACCGCTCCATATCGCTCGGATGGGCGGCAAAATAGACGCGGCTTTTTCCCTGGGGGCTGACGTTGCCTCTGGTTTTGTAAAGAAGATGTGACAAGGCGGCTCCTCTCCGTTCGCGCCGAGGTGGCGGTTACTTGCTTTTGTTCTTGTTCTTTCTTGCCGCACGCACGGCTTGCCTGACGGCGCGGAAGGCGGCGTCCTCGCCCTCCTCTGCCAGAAGGGTGAGCCATTCTCGCAGGAGACGGGCGGTGGCGGGGTGCATGGCGTTCTTTGCGCGTCCGCCCTCAAAATAGGCGAGGGGGTGGGCGTCCGTGTACGCCTTGCCCTGATAGATTTTGCTTGCGGCAACGCGGTCGCAGAACATCTCCGCCGCGTATCTGACGGGCATTTCCACGGGGGCGAGCTCGCCCGTCGCGGGATTGATATCCGTCCAATATTCGTAGTGGTGCCTGTTGCGCCCCTTATGGTGCATCCAGGCGGCGGAATAGCCAAGTGCTCTGCGCTCCGCCTCGTTCGGGCTACAGGTGCCGCGGTAGTATTTCGCGCCTGCAAAAAACTCCCGGGGGGAGAATTTGGAGAGGTCGTGCGTCAGCCCCTGGAGCAAAATCCCCGCCCGACGGCAATGGGAAATGACCCTGTGGCGGTGGCGCACAACGGTACGCAGATGGCGAAGGGGGTGTATCATAAACAGTCTCCCGATATAGGAATATACGACAGTTTAATTGTACTCTCGCGCGCGCGGTTTGTCAAGCAAGGGCGACGGCTTTTCTTGACGATTTGAATTGACAAAGCGCGGGCGGGCGGTTATACTGAATGCATCAAGAGATGCGGCGCCCCGTGCGGGCGACCGACGGAAGGAGAGAGCATGGTAAACCGCAAGGCATGGGAGCTGGGGAGCAGCCGCTCCGTGATACGTGAGCTGTTTGCCTACGGGCAGCAGCAGCGGCAGGCGCTGGGCGACGACGCCGTTTGTGACTTCAGCTTGGGAAATCCCGCAACCCCACCCCCAAAGGGGGTGCTGGAGGCGCTTACCCGCCTGACGCAATCGGAGGACCCCACCGCCCTGCACGGCTATACCGCCGCAGAGGGAGCCGCTGCGACAAGAGAGGCGGTTGCGCGCAGCTTAAACGCGCGCTTTTCGGCGGGCGTGACCCGAGGGGACGTGTTTATGACGGCGGGCGCCGCGCCTGCCCTGACGGCGGTGTTTGCCGCCCTGACGGTGTCGCCCGATACGGAATTTCTTGCCCTCGCGCCCTATTTCCCGGAATATGCGGTATTCACGGGCATCAAGGGAGCGCGTATGCGGGTGGTGCCCTCCGCCGCTGATTTTTCGCTGGACCCTGCGGCGCTGGACGCCTGTCTGACCCCCGCCGTGCAGGCGGTGATTCTCAAGTCCCCCAACAACCCCTCGGGGATGGTGTACACGGAGGAAAATTTGCGACAGGTGGCAGAGGTGCTGACGCGGCGGTCGCGCGAGTGGGGACATCCCATTTATATCGTGTGTGACGAGCCGTACCGCGAGCTGGTGTATGACGGCAAGGCGGTGCCTTATGTTCCTGGCATTTACCCCAATACGGTGGTTTGCTATTCCTACTCCAAATGCCTGTCGCTGCCCGGCGACAGAATCGGCTACGTGCTGGTCCCCCCGACGTGCGAGGAGCACGGCGATTTGCTTGCTGCAGTAGCGGGCGCCGCCCGCGCGATCGGGCACGTGTGTGCCCCTGCCACCTATCAGGTGCTCGTGCGCGAGTGCGCGGACGAGGCACCCGACCTCGCCTTCTATGACGAAAACCGCCGCCTGCTGTACGGGGCGCTGTCCGAGATGGGCTATGAGCTTGTGTATCTCGCGGGGGCATTCTATCTGCTTTGCCGCGCCCCCGAGGGGGACGGTGACGCCTTTTCGGCGCGGGCAAGGGAACAAAACCTCCTGGTCGTTTCGGGGGCGGGCTTTGGTGCCCCCGCCTACGTGCGGATTGCCTATTGCGTCAGCCGCGAGACCGTGCTGCGCTCGCTCCCCATCTTCCGCCGCCTGATGGAGGAAGAGCGGTAAAGCAAAGAGATTATTGTGCGCGTACC
>JAFQJX010000064.1 GCA_017397205.1 Clostridia bacterium
GTGCCCGAGGTGTATCCCGTCAAAAAAGCCGAGAGCGACGGCGGTGGGGACCCCGAGGGGCGCCGCGGTCAGCTCTTGTAGCGAACGGACTTCCATCTGCCGTCCTCCTTTTTGTTTTTCTCCCCCATATTATATATGGTAAAGAAATAAAAGTCAATAAATGAACGCGCGCGTCCGCGCACGGACGGAAAAACGGGAGCGTATGCGTTTCTCGCGTGAGGGGCGGCTGATGTTTCCAAAAAGCGGAGCGGCGCGTGCCAACTTGGCACGCGCCGCTTTTGGATTGCCTCTCTTTGAAAGCGCCCCGCTCCCCCCGTCGGGGGAGAGGGACGGGGAGGTCAGGGGGCTTCGTCCTCCTCGTCGCAGGTGTAGGTGAGGGGAATGCCGTACGCGCGCTCGTATGCCTCGCGGCAGAACTGCTCGTTGGTGCGGCGCATCAGCTCGGCGTTTTCACGCAGGGTTTTCTTGGGGTCGGGGTAGATGGGGGGCATGACGTGCACGGTGTAGTGCATATGCGGCTCCCCGTTTTCCTCCCAATCACCGCATTCGGTGAGGGATACGAAGCAGGGCACCACGGGTACCCCGTTCTTCGCCGCCATATGGAAGGCGCCGATTTGCAGGGGACGGGGCTTTTTGTAGTTGTACCACATGGACTGCTCGGGGTATATCAGAATATGGTGCCCCTTTTTGAGCAGGGTTGCCATTGCCTCGTTGAACTTCTTCATGGTGTGCAGGCAGGAGGGCAGGGGCAGGGTGTCACAGTGGCGGAGCAGAAAGCCGAAGGTGCCGTCCATAAAGTAATTGCCCTCGCGAATCACGTAGTGAAAGCGATGTCTGCCGGGCGCCATACGGGAGGCGATTTCAATCGCGCCGTTTTCCAGAAACGCAAAGTGGTTGCTTGTGAAAATGGCTCCGCCGTGGCGCAGGCCGCGCAGGTTTTCCTTGCCCTTTACTTGAATATTGTAATATTTTCTGCCCGTGTGGGTCATGACGCGGCGCATCACGCGCGCCTTCATGCGGTTCCATTTGTTGCCCCATTTTTTGCACAGGTAATCCACCTCGTCGGGCTGGAGGGCGCGGGAGGGCGGGTCATCCTCCACGTTCTGGGAGAAATAGTCGTCGCCAAGACGCTCGTACTCCTCTATTTTCTTGCGGACCGCCGCTCTGTCGGGGGAGAGGGGCGGGCGCTCCTTGGTTGCGCGGAACAGCTTCATAGCTTGAGTGCCTCCATCATAGGATCCGCCGCCAGCTTGGCGGCAAAGGTGTTGTCTCCGTTCATATAGGCGTCGGTGGCGGAAAGCATTGCCGCGAGCGCCTGGTCGTCCTTTTCCCGCTGCTCGGGGGTGTAGGCGTGCTGCATGGCACGCAGGTCGTCACAGTAGTCCGTGCGGACGGCGTATTTCCAGAAGTATTCCTCCCGCGGCACCCCGTGGTAAAGCCAGGGCTTGAGGAACATATTGTAATGCACCAGATACACAGGGCCGTCGTAGGGGTGTGGCGAGAACATGAGATTCCACGCCTTTTCAAGATAGACGACGCGGCCGTTGCACAGGGCGTTGAGGTAATCCTGGTCGGGCGCGACGGAGGGGAAGGCGTACTTTTTGAGCGCCCTTGCGAACTTGCCCGTAATATCCAGGCGGCGGAACAGCGCGAGGTTCATCACCATGACGCCCGAGTTGAAATACTCGTCGTCGGGCACGCCCACGTGACGGCGGACGTACTCCTGGAAGGGAGGGGTATCTGCCACGATTTCGTCACGGACCACGCCCACCAGCATACTGTCTCCGAGTTCGGTGGCAAACAGGTCTGCCACGTCGCGCTCCAGCACCACGTCACAGTCCAGGTACACCGCCTTGTCATACTCGGGGAACAGGGTGGGAATGAACAGGCGGTAGTAAATGGCGATGGAATAATAGTCGCGGAGGCGGAAATGGGACATGACGGGGGCGATTGCCTCGTTGACGTCCACGAAGCGAATGGAGCAGAAGTCCGTTTCCATGCTCTGCACGCGCTTGCGGGACTCCTCGCAGACCTCGGTATAGAGGACGGTTATCTCGTAGCGGTTTTCGGGGCTGGCGTTATCAATGAGGGAGCGGACGGAAACCGCGAGAAACGGCAGGTAGCGCTCGTCGCAGGATAAAAATACGGGAATGACGGTACGGTTCATGGGCGTGTTCCTTTCGGATTTAAGAATTTTGTTCGGCGGACTCAAGCTCCGCCTTGCGCAGCTTCCATTCCGCGAGAATATCGTCAAACTCGTGGCAGTGAAGCACGCCGTGCAGCTCATCTACCTGCCACGGCTTGATATTGCGGGTGTAAAAGCGGGGGAGCCGCCAGTTGATGGTCATGGAGAAGTGCCGTATCACCGTTCTTCTGCGGAGCTTTTTCTGCTCGTTGAAGCGGGAGGGGAGCATTTTCTTTTTGCGGATGGTCATATACAGGGCGCTCTGGTCGGGGAGGAAAATCTTGCGCTTGCTGCAAAGGAAAACCGCACGCTTGAGCGCACCCGAGCGTCGCAGGGCGTAGACGTTCATCAGCATGACGCCCGAATTGAAATAATTGCGGCCGAACACCCTGCGTCCGTAGCGGTCACGCACCACGGCTGCCTCGTATTTTGAAATATCCATATGATAGAGCAGGGCGGGGTCCCGCGCAAAGACGGTGTCCGTATCCACGTACAGCACCTTGTCGGGGAGCCCGGGCACGCGGTCCGCCAGCAGGCGGAGCATACAGTAGGGGGTATAGGAGGTTTCCTCGTTGGGGTTGTTCTTCAAAAAGAGGCGGTACAGGTCGCCGAGGTCACAGCGCACCACACGGCTGTCGGGATTCTTTTCCTGTAGCACCCGCTCCAGGAAGGCGCATTGGCGCTCCGTAATCGGTGTATAAACGTCCCGCGCCTCGGTGTAGTCCATGGTCAGAAGCCACAGGGTCAGGGGCTCTCGGGCGTGCTTTGCGGCGGACAGGGAGGAAATCATCAGTCCGTCAAACACGCGGTCGTTGCCCGCGTACATCAGGTGGATCATTTAATTCTCCTTGTCGGAGGAGGGCGTCTCCTCCTTGATATAGGTAATGGGTGCGTAGGTGGACAGGGCGGCGCGGGCACACATGGTGGCGTAGACGCGGTCGCGCAGGTCCTTGGCGCGCTCCCCTCGCGGGAGGGTGGCATCGGGGTAAAAGGGTCCGTCCACGTAGGTGATGACCTTCGGGGTCTTGCCAAGGCGCCTCCTGTGGAAGGTGTTGGTAAAGCAGTAGACCGCCTCGTCCATGCGGACGGGGTAGGTAAAGGAGGTTTCGGGGAAGGGGCGAATGCCCGTGTAGTAGGGCCAGATATGCGCCTCGGGATAGACGGTAACGGCGTGATTCTGCACTGTTCGCTTCTCCAGCGCCTCGCTGAAGCTGCGCAGGCCGCGGTAGGTGGTGGGGGTGGGAATGGCGCCGCACATTTTCAGCAGGTTGCGCGTCCCCCTGACGGACAGATTCTGGGGATTTACCACGACGTAGCAGCGCTTGGGAAAGGTCACGAGGGAAGGGATATACGCGTCCCCGCTCATCAGCGTGTGGTTGCCGTACAGGAAGAGTCCGCGGTCGCGGCACGCGCGCAGCACGCGCTTGTTTTTGATCTTGTGGCGGAATTTCAGCTTGCACCACAAAAATGCAAAGGGGGTGATGATCAGGCGGTAGACCACAAAGGCACAAGCCCGCCAAAGCAGGCATTTCGGCACGTAGCGGAAGTGCTCGTCAACCGTTGGGCAGGAGCGCTCTATCCCCGAATGCTCCTCGTCCTCCGCTCTGTAATAGACGGTGTCACCGATTTTTGGCATGGACTCTCCTTTCCGGCATACTGCCGATTTTTCTCTACACGCACAGTATAATCGCCCCCGCCCCCGGGGGCAAGAGAAAGAAAGGAGAGTGGGCTCTCCGCTTTCGGGAGAGGGGTAGACGGAGGAGAGAGTGGGACTCTCCGCAAAAGAGAGTGCCAAGTAACATAGGCGTTTGCGGCTCTTGCGCGCGCCTTGAACGGCTGCCTGCGCGTAAAGAATTATTTACAGGAAAACAGGTGGCGCGGCGCTAAGAAGCGCTTCTTTTCAGGGCGAAAGAGAGAAAAGAGCGCCGCTTCCGTGTATAAGAGGGCGGCGGTAGGGGCACAATGGAACAAGAAAAAAGGGGGGCGGCTATGAAACGGTTGTCGGCGGATTACAGGGAGAACGTGGAGGCGCTGGACGCGCTGCTGCGCGTGGAGAAAAGCTTTGATTTGGTCAGGCGCCGCCTGACGGTCGGACAGGACCAGCTGACCCTTTACTATATTGACGGCTTTATCAAGGACAGCGTGATGCTGCGCCTGATGCAGCAGTTTATGACGCTCAAGGCGTTGCCGCGCGGCAAGGGCGCCGCTTATACCTTTATGGAGAGTCACGTTCCGTACGTGGAGGTGGACGTCACCGAGAGCGTGGACACGCTGACCCTGATGGTGCTGTCGGGGGCGGCGGTGGTGCTGGGCTCTACCTTCGGGGAATACGGCGTCGTCATTGACGCCCGTACCTATCCCGCACGCGACACGGCGGAGCCGGAAAACGACCGCGTCATGCAGGGCGCACGGGACGGCTTTGTGGAAACGCTGATTTTCAACACCGCCCTGATTCGCCGCCGCCTGCGCGACCCACGCCTGACGATGGAATACAAGAACGTGGGCGGCGCCTCCAAAACGGACGTGGTCATTTGCTATATGGACGGGGTAGCGGACCCGAAGTACGTGAAAGCCCTTTCCCGTCGGCTGGACGAAATCCACCCCTCCTCCATGACGCTGGGCTTCCAGAGTCTTGCGGAAATGCTGATTCCCAGGCGGTGGTACAACCCCTTTCCCAAAATACGCACCACAGAGCGCCCCGACGCGGCGGCGGCACAGCTGGTGGAGGGAAGCGTCTTGATTTTGTGCGACACCTCGCCGCAGGTCATGGTGCTGCCCACCTCCATTTTTGACTTTTTGCAGGAAACGGACGATTTTTATTTTCCGCCCGTGACGGGCACCTACCTGCGCCTGCTGCGCGCGTTTATCTTTCTTGCGTCCTTTCTTTTGTCGCCTACCTGGTATCTCCTCGTCAGGCACGCCGAGATGCTTCCGCCCGCGCTTGCCTTTCTCGTGCCCTCCGAGGGTGGCACGATGCCGCTGCTACTTCAGCTGTTTCTCGTGGAGCTTGCCATAGACGGGCTGAAGCTCGCCAGCATGAACACGCCCAACCTGCTCTCCAATTCGCTCTCCGTCATAGGAGGACTTATTTTAGGGGACTTTGCCGTGACGGTGGGCTGGCTTTCCCCCGACGTCATTTTCTATATGGCGCTGGTTGCGATTGCGGGCTTCACCCAGCAAAGCCACGAGCTGAGCTATGCGGTGAAATTCCTGCGCCTGATCTGCCTCTCCCTGACGGCGCTCTTTGACCTCCCCGGGTATCTTGTCGGCGTGCTGCTGTTCCCCGTTCTTGTCTGCACCAACCGCACCCTGAACGGCGGTCACAGCTATCTTGCCCCCCTGATTCCCTTTCAGCCCAAGGCGTTTCTGCGCCTTTTGTTCCGCGTGCGAAAGCACGACTACCGCGACGAGGCGGCAGGGGAGGAGCAATAAAAAAGGGGCGAGGTACCCCTCGCCCCACACAAAAACCCCCGACCAAAAGAAATCCCCA
>JAFQJX010000065.1 GCA_017397205.1 Clostridia bacterium
GGCGAGGCGCTGGACGCGCTGGACCGCAACGCAAACGTCAATCTGACCCTGCAAGCCCTCTTTCACCAAATTTTCTAAAAGTGAGAAGCATATGAACGAAGAAATCATGGACACCCTTTCGGCGCCTGAGGCGCCCGCCGCGGAGGAGCAATCCGCCCCCACGACGACCGAGGTCGTCGGCGTTGCCTTCCGTCAGGGTGGCAAGGTATACTATTTTGACCCGATGGGCAAGACGCTTGCCCAGGATACGGAGGTCGTCGTCAGCACCGCGCGCGGTGACGAATTCGGCACGGTTGCCCAGCCCAACAAGCAGGTGCGTACCTCCGAGCTCATTCTGCCCCTGCGCCAGGTGGTGCGCGTTGCGACCCAGGAGGACAGGGCGCGCAACGAAAGAAACCGCAAAACGGAGGCGGAGGCAGAGCAGGTATTCCCCCGCAAGGTCGCACAGCATAAGCTGGAGATGAAGCTGGTGGATGCGGAATGTGCCTTTGACGGCTCCAAGCTGATTATCTACTTCACCGCAGACGGGCGCGTGGACTTCCGCGAGCTGGTCAAGGACCTGGCGTCCCATTTCCATACCCGTATTGAGCTTCGCCAGATTGGAATCCGCGACGAGGCGAGAATGCTGGGCGGAATCGGCACCTGCGGTCGCCCCTTCTGCTGCTCCACCTTCCTTTCCGATTTCGGACAGGTTTCCATCAAAATGGCAAAGGAGCAGAATTTCTCCCTCAACTCCGCAAAAATCTCGGGCACCTGCGGCCGCCTGATGTGCTGTCTGCGCTTTGAGCACGAAACCTACGAGGAGGCGCTCAAGGTCATGCCGCGCGTTGGTGCGCAGGTCAGAACTCCCGACGGCGTCGGCGTGGTCGTGGAGACGAAGCCGCTTGCCGCAACCGTCAAGGTCCGCTTTGAGGACAAGCAGGAGGCACCCAAGGTGTACGGCATTGCCGACGTTACCGTTTTGCGCCGCGGAAAGGGCCCGGGCAAGGGCGAGGACGGAGAGGAATCATAATTCGCACAATATTTTTTGCACTCCCCCTTGATTTTTTTACGGAATGTGCTACAATGTTTTTAGAAATTCATAGGAGGTATCTGAAATGGCATTCAAGATTACTGATGCTTGTATCGCTTGCGGTGCATGTGCCAGCGACTGCCCCGTTGATTGCATCTCTGAGGGTGAAATCTACGTGATCAACGCTGACGAGTGCATCGAGTGTGGCAACTGCGCAGCTAACTGCCCCGTAGATGCTCCTGTACAGGACTAATCAAAAACATACAAATAGCGGAGAGGTACTTCTCTCCGCTGTTTTTATAGGAGCTTGATTTGACGCTTGAAAAACACCTGAGAGAAGACAGGGTCAATGACAACCTGACCCTGATGCAATATACGGACGGGCTGACCTTCGGCACGGACGCGCTTCTGCTTGCCGCCTACATCAATCGCGGAGCCAAAAGCCGCGCCCTTGAGCTTGGCGGCGGAACGGGCATCGTTTCCCTCCTGCTTGCCACCCGTAAAAAGGTGCGGCACGTTGAGTGTGTGGAAATTCAGCCCGCCTTTGCCGCCCTCGCGCAAAGAAACGTGACCCTCAACGCCCTGGACGGGAGTGTCAAGGTCACGGAGGCAGATATCCGTCGGCTCGGCGACTACGGCGAGGGGGAGTTTGATATCGTCCTCACCAACCCACCCTACATGAAAAACGAGGGTGCCGCCTGTCAGAGCGAGGAAAAGCAGATTGCCAGGCACGAGGTCTGCGGCACCGTTGACGATTTCGTGCTTGCCGCCGCCAAAAAGCTGAAATGGGGCGGTCGCTTTTTCTGCGTCTGGCGCCCCGACCGCATGGAGGAGCTGTTCGCCGCGCTTTCCAAAAACGGCATTGCCCCCAAGCGCATGACCTTCGTCCACGCTACCCCCGACCTGCCCCCCTCCATTTTACTTTTAGAGGGCAAGCGCGGGGGGAAACCGGGACTGCGCGTCACACCGCCCCTGCTGATTGGCGGCGACCTCGCCGCACGCGCGGACTCCCCCCATATGTGCTATATTCTTGAGAAAGGAGCATTCCCTGCCATCTATGAGTGACGAAACGAAAAACAGGGTGTTACCCCACACCCTCTACCTGGTGGGCACGCCGATTGGCAACCTCTCCGACATTTCCGAGAGAGCCCTCCACGTGCTTGGGGAATGTGACTTTATTGCCGCTGAAGATACGCGCAACACATACAAGCTGCTATCCTTACTTGGCATCCGCCGTCCGCTTGTGAGCTATCATGAGCACAATCAGAGGTCACGCGGCGAGGAAATCTGTGCACGTCTTCTGGCGGGTGAAAGCTGTGCCCTTGTGACAGATGCGGGAATGCCCGCCATCAGCGACCCGGGCGAGGGCCTGGTCCGTCTTTGCGAGGAAAAGGGCATCACGGTTTCCTGTATTCCCGGTCCCTGCGCGCTCGTGACTGCGCTTGCGCTGTCGGGGCTTTCCACCTCCCGCTTCTGCTTTGAGGGCTTTTTAAGCCCCGTGCGCGGTGAGCGTGCACGGCGCCTTGCTGAAATCAAGGACGAGCGCCGCACCATGATTTTCTACGAAGCGCCCCATAAGCTTCGCACCACGCTGAAGGATTTGTATGAAGCATTTGGCGACCGCCCCGTTTCCCTGTGCCGCGAGCTTACCAAGCGCAACGAGGAAATACTGCGCCTGACCCTCTCCCGTGCGATTGCCCTGTATGACGAGGCGGAGCCGCGCGGAGAGTATGTTCTGGTGCTTGCGGGACTGGAGGAGGCAACGGGAGAAAAATGGAAGCCGCCCGTTGACGAAAAGCTGCTTTCCCTTTCCGCCGAGGAGCACGTCGCACACTACGAGGAGGCAGGTCTCGGTCACATGGAGGCAATCAAGCAAGCCGCCCGCGACCGCGGCATGACCAAGAGCGAGCTTTATAAATTACTGAATTCTTAATCATAATCCCGCTTGACAAGCGCGCGGGATTGTGCTACAATTCGGATAGTGGAACACGTCCTGCGGAGGACACCCCAAGAGAGCCGCACCTTGGCTGTGAGTGCGGCGGTAAAGCCCGCAAGGATACCGCCCACGGTATACAACTGATTTTTGAGTGAAACGCGCGGGTGGAACCGTGTGCAGAGCCATCTGCGCACCCCGACACAATTTTTGTGTCGGGGTGCGTTTTTATTTCAGGTAGATTTGCAAAAAGGAGATAGATTATGGCAGAATTCAGAATTTTACGTGGCAGTCAGGCGAAGGTTTATTCCGCAGAGGGCGCTGTCACGGTATACGATGCGGCACAGGCCGTGGGGCTTATTTCCCGCGAGGTGCTTGCAGCAAAGGTGAACGGAGAGGTTGTTGCTCTCTCCTACCCTCTTGGCGACGGAATGACCGCCGAGCTGCTGACCTTTGCAGAGCCCGAGGGCGCACGGGTATTCCGTCACACCGCCTCTCATATCCTGGCGCAGGCGGTCAAGCGCCTGTTCCCCGAGGCACGTCTGACGATTGGCCCCGCCATTGACGACGGCTTTTACTACGACTTTGACAGCGAGGTGTCCTTCACCCCCGAGGTGCTGACCCAGCTGGAAGCAGAAATGAAGAAAATCGTCAAGGAAAACCTGCGGATTGAGCGCTTTGAGCTTCCCCGTGAGGAGGCAATCGCCCTCATGCGTGAGGCAGGCGAGCCCTACAAGGTGGAGCTGATTGAGGCGCTGCCCGAGGACGCCGTCATTTCCTTCTACCGCCAGGGCGAGTTCACCGACCTGTGTGCAGGTCCCCACCTGTTTTCAACGGGTGCCGTCAAGGCGTTCAAGCTGACCTCCTGCACGGGTGCGTATTGGAGAGGCGACTCCAAAAATAAAATGCTGCAGCGCGTTTACGGCACCGCCTTCCCCTCCAAGGATGAGCTGAACGCCCATCTCACCGCACTTGAGGAGGCAAGAAAGCGCGACCACAACAAAATCGGGCGCGACCTGGAGTATTTCACCACCGTGGACGTCATCGGACAGGGGCTTCCTATCCTGCTTCCCAAGGGTGCAAAGGTCATTCAGCTTCTGCAACGCTTCGTTGAGGACGAGGAGGCGCGCCGCGGCTACCTCCTGACCAAAACCCCCTACATGGCAAAGCGCGAGCTTTACAAGATTTCGGGACACTGGGACCACTATCTTGACGGAATGTTCGTTCTGGGCGACCCCGACGACGAAACCAAGGAATGCTTCGCCCTCCGACCCATGACCTGCCCCTTCCAATATCAGGTGTTCCTCAACCGCAAGCGCTCCTACCGCGACCTGCCGATGCGACTCGGTGAAACCTCTACCCTGTTCCGCAACGAGGAAAGCGGTGAAATGCACGGCCTCATTCGCCTGCGTCAGTTCACCATCAGCGAGGGGCATCTCATTCTCCGCCCCGAGCAGCGGGAGGAGGAGTTCCGCGGCTGTCTTGACCTTGCAAAGTACGTCCTTGACACCGTCGGACTGCTTGAAAACTGCACCTTCCGCTTCTCTCAGTGGGACCCCGCCAACCCCAAGAACAAGTACGAGGGTACCCCCGAGCAATGGGAGGAGGCACAGTCCCTGATGGCAAAAATCCTTGACGACCTCGACGTCAAATATACCGTCGGCATTGACGAGGCGGCATTCTACGGACCCAAGCTGGATATTCAGTATAAAAACGTATTCGGCAAGGAGGACACCATCGTCACCATTCAGATTGACCTGCTTCTTGCCAAGCAGTTCGGCATGGAATACACCGACAGCGACAACACCCAAAAGACCCCCTATATCATTCACCGCACCTCGCTCGGCTGCTACGAGCGTACGCTGGCGTATATGCTGGAAACCTTTGCAGGTGCCCTGCCCACCTGGCTCGCACCCAATCAGGTTACCGTACTGCCTCTGAATGATGCCTTTGCAGACTATGCAAGCGGCGTCGTTGACCGCCTTGCCGCAATGGGTGTGCGTGCAGAGCTGGATGCCTCCAACGAAACCCTTGGCTACCGCATCCGCCGCGCCAAGCTGGAGAAAACGCCTTATATTCTCGTCATCGGTGAGAACGAAATGACAAACGGAACCCTCACCGTCAACGACCGCAAGCACGAAAAGCCCTACACCATGTCTGCGGACGAATTCCTTGCCGCCCTGCGCGAGGAAATTGACAGCCGCAGACGCTGACACTTCGTCATGGGACTTGTCGTTGCCTTTGATTTTGACGGCACTCTTGCCGACACGATGGAGATGTGCCTGCGCGCCTTTTGTCAGGCGGCGGCCCCCTATCTCGGCAGAGAGCCCACCCTCCCTGAGCTGGTGCGCCACTTTGGAATTGCCGAGGACGGCATGGCACGGAAAATCTGCCCCGCCCACGCAGCCGAGGTGCACGAGGGCTACCTTGACCTGTACGGGCAGCTGCACCCCACCTACTGCCCCGCCCTGTTCCCCGGGGTGCGGGAGGGTCTTGCGCGGCTTAAGGAGGCGGGCGTCCGCCTTGCCCTGATTACGGGAAAGGGGGAAAAGAGTCTTGCCATCAGCAAGCGGGTCCTCGGACTTGAGGGGGTGTTTCCCCTTGAGTTTACGGGCGGTCTTGAGTACAACAGAAAGGCAGAGCAGCTGAAGGAGCTGCTTGCGGTGACGGGAGTAGCGCCAAGCGAATGCCTGTACGTAGGGGACGTGCTCTCTGACATCACGCTCTCGCGCGAGGCGGGCATCACCTGCCTGTCTGCTGCCTGGGCACCGACGGCTGACGTAAACGAGCTCAAGGCGCACAACCCCGACCTCGTTTTCTTCTCGATTGAGGAGCTTGTCGCTTACATTCTTGCGCGCATATAATTCAAGGAGGAGCCGCATTTTGCGGCTCCTCCCGTTTTGTTACTCCGTTTTTGTTGCTCCGTTCTTACACCAAATGAAAAGGCGGGGCGTACAAGA
>JAFQJX010000066.1 GCA_017397205.1 Clostridia bacterium
GAATGAAAACGCCCCGCGGCAGGTGCGCGGGGAGGGGAGGAAGGGGGGTGATTTACAGGTACTGGTTGAACTCCAGCTTTTCCCGGTTGGGGCCCAGTATGGTGAAGTATTTGACGCCGTTGGTCCAGAAGGGGAGCTGGCCCTCCTCGATGACCTCGAGCTTCATGGCGTCGGCGATGCGGCGGGCCTCGTCGACGTCGGTGACATTGATGGCGATGTGGTCCACCGCGCCGGCCTGTCCGACGGCCCTGCCGTTCTGGTAGGTCTCGACGGTCAAATCGCCCAGCCGGAGAAAGGCCACCAGCTCGCCGTTGTTGTCGGCGCGATGGGCTACCTCAAAGCCCAGGGCGGTAAGCCGCTCGCGCGTTACCTCGCGCACGCGTGCCACCTCGCGGGTGCACGCCTCAAAGTATGCCACGTCCTCCATGGCGGCGGTTGCCGCCAACAGGGAAAGACGGTTGACGTTGTAGGGGTTAAAGGAAAAGCGCAGGGTATTCAGGTCGCGGATGAGGGCGGGGCAGCCGATGGCAAAGCCCACGCGCGCCCCTGCGAGGTTGCGGGACTTGGAAAAGGTCTGCACCACAACAAGATTGCCGTACCTTTGTGTCAGGGGAACGGCGCTTTCTCCGCCAAAATCAATATATGCCTCGTCCACGATGACCACGCGGTCGGGGTCGCTTGCGACAAGCGCCTCAATCTGCGCGCGCCCGAGGTAAATCCCCGTTTGCGCGTTGGGATTTGCAAGCACCAGGGTGCCCTTTGCCGCCGCCAGCGCGTCCACGTCCACGGTAAAGTCCTCGCGGAGAGGGACGGTGGAGTAGGGAATGCCGTAAAAGGCGCTGAAAACGGGATAGAAGCCGTAGGTGACGTCCGTTGCCGTCACGCCCCCCTCGCCCCATGCACGGAAGGCAAAGGACAGCACCTCGTCGCTTCCGTTTCCGACGCACACGCACTCCTCGCTCACTCCGTAATACGCAGCAATCGCCGCAACGGGCTGCGAGAGGGTGGGGTCAGAATACAGGCGCAGCTTCTCTGCCTCTCCCTCCGTCAGCGCGGCAAGCACCGCAGGGGAGGGCGGAAAGGGAGATTCGTTGGTATTCAGCTTGATATAGGTCTTGTCCCTGGGCTGCTCCCCCGGGGTATAGGGGGTCAGACCCGACAGGGATGCGGCTAAAAATCGGCTCACGGTCAGTCCTCCTCAAAGCGGATGGTGATGCTCCTTGCGTGGGCGCCCAGCCCCTCACGGCTTGCAAAATCAGCCACGCGGTCGCGTGCCTTGCCCAGCGCCTCCTTGGTATAGTACAGGTAAGAGGATTTTTTGCGGAAATCGTCAACCGAGAGGGGAGAGGAGAATTTTGCACTTCCCCCCGTCGGCAGGGTGTGGTTGGGACCTGCAAAGTAGTCCCCCATCGGCTCGGGGGTGTAGCCACCCAGGAAAATGGAGCCGGCGTTTGTGATGCTGTCAAGATAGCGGAAGGGGTCCTCCACGCATACCTCCAGATGCTCGGGGGCAATCTCGTTGGAAATCTCCACGGCGCGCTCCATGCTTTCCACCAGAATGATTTTTCCGTTGGTGTCAATGGAATGGCGTGCAATCTCGGCACGGGAGAGCAGAGGAATCTGCACCTCCAGCTCCGCCTGCACCGCAAGGGCAAGGTCGCGGCTGTCCGTTACGAGCACGGCGGTCGCAAGCTTGTCGTGCTCTGCCTGGCTGAGCAGGTCCGCCGCCACGTGACGGGGGTTTGCCGTGCCGTCCGCCAGCACGAGAATTTCGCTGGGGCCTGCAATCATATCAATGGCAACCTTACCGAATACGGCGCGCTTTGCAAGCGCCACGAAAATGTTGCCGGGACCGACGATTTTATGCACCGCAGGCACCGTCTCGGTGCCGTAGGCAAGGGCGGCAATTGCCTGTGCACCGCCACACTTGAAAATGGCGGTGACACCGCACATACGGGCGGCGGCAAGAATTTCGTCGCGGATATTGCCGTTCTTATCGGCAGGGGTCGTCATGATGATTTGCTTCACCCCCGCGATTTGCGCGGGAATGGCGTTCATCAGGACGGTGGAGGGATAGGCGGCGGTGCCGCCGGGCACGTAAATGCCCACCTTTTCAATGGGGGTGTACCGCTGACCCAGGACAATGCCTCCCTCCTTTTCAAGGCGGAAGCCGTCGCGCAGCTGCTGCTCGTGGAACAGGGTAATGTTCTCCCTTGCCTGGCGCAGGGTTTCAAGGAAATCGGGGTCCAGGCGGGCGATTGCCGCGTCAATCTCCTCCTCCGTGACACGCAGGGAGGCAAGCGTCGGGCAGTCAAAGCGGCGGGAGTAATCCAGCACCGCGGCGTCCCCTTCGTTTATGACTCGGTCAATAATTTCCTTGACAATCCCCTCGTACTCGCCGTAGGATTGGATTTCGCGGTTGAGAATTTTTGATAGCTCGATTTCGTTATCGTACAGTGTAATCATTTGGAAATTTCCTTTTTCAACTCGTCACAGATGCGGCGGATTTCTTCGCCCTTAAATACGTATGCGGCAGGGTTGGCAATCAGGCGTGCGCTGATGGGCACGATTTCGCTCACAACCTCCAGCCCGTTTTCGCGGAGGGTGGTCCCCGTTTCTACAATATCCACAATGACGTCCGCCATGCCCACGAGGGGTGCAAGCTCAATGGAGCCGTACAGCTTAATCATTTCGGTTTCGCGCCCCAGCCCGTCGTAGTAGGTACGGGCGATATGGGGGAACTTTGTGGCAACGCGCAGGGGGCGGTCGGTGTCGTCGCGAAAGTCCTTTTTGGCGGCAACCGCCATGCGGCACCTGCCGAAGCCAAGGTCCAGCAGCTCGTAAACCTGCGCCTCGCTTTCCAGGAGAATGTCCTTGCCGACAACCCCGATGTCTGCGGCGCCCTTTTCCACGTAAATTGCTACGTCGGAGGGCTTGACGAGAAAATAGCGCACGCCGCTTTCCTCGTTTTCAAAAATCAGCTTGCGGCAGCCCTCGTCCTCCAGCTCGCGGCAGGGGTAACCGAGCGCCATCAGCAGCTTATAAACCTTATCTCCAAGGCGCCCTTTGGGTAGTGCAATATTCAGCATAGCGGCTCCTTACAGTTTGATGAGCGTACGGTAGCGGATGCCGTCGGGAATACGGCGCTCCACGCGTACGCGCTGACCCTCCTCGCGCAGCTCTCTTGCGCGCGTCAGAAGAGTAACGGGGTCGGTGTCCTCTCCCTGGAGGAGAAGCACGTCGGTATCATACTCGGTAGGCGCTCTGTGATAGAGCAGCTCCCCGAGATAGACGGCAAAGCCAATGGCACGGGTATCGGGGGAGAACTTCTGCGCCAGGCGGTCGTAGCGTCCGCCCGAAAGCACGGGGGCGGAAAGCCCCTCGGCATAGCCGCGGAAGACGAGGCCGTTGTAATACTCGGTGCCCTGCGTGACGGAAAGGTCAATTTGCACCTTGTCACCGTAGCCGAGGGCGTCCAGCATTTCCTTCAGGGAAAACAGCTCCTCAAATGCATGGGATGCCTCCCGCGTGGAGGCAAGCGCCGCCGCGTAGCGGCAGGTGTCAGCGGGGACCGTCAGCATACGGGAGAATGCCCTCTGCACCTCCTCCGAAGCCCCCGCACGCGCGAGAATGGCACTCAGGCCGTCTACGTTCTTGGAGCCGATTGCACCAATCGCTTCCTCCTTTTGAGAGGGAGAAAGCCCAAGCCCTGTGAGAATGCCGTTGACAAGACCCATATGGGAGAGCGTCAGGCGGTAATTCGCGGAGAGTGCGGAGAGGGAGGTGAGCGCAAGCTCTAAAATTTCAAGCTCCTCCGTCACCGTCACGTCGCCGAGCAGCTCCAGCCCCATCTGGTTGATTTCGCGGTACTGCCCCGCGTGCTTGTCATAGCGGTAGACCGTCTCGCGGTAGTACAGCTTTTCGCTGTGACCCTGGGTGGCACGGCGGTTTTTCACAATGGAAAGGGTGACGTCGGGCTTCAGGGCGAGCAGGCGTCCGTTCTGGTCGGTAAAGGTAATGATATGCTCGTCGGAGAGAAAGCTGCGGTTGTCAAGATAGAGGGCGTATTCCTCAAACTTGCGGATTTTGTAGGCGGCGTAGCCCGCGCCCTCGTACAGCGCCTTGAGGCGCTGGGTAATCACGTCTTCGTTTTCAAAGTAAATCGGGGTCATCTCTTTTGCTCCTTCAGATATGCGGCAAGATAGCCGCTGTAGCCGCCCTGTCCGCGCTTGATACAGCGGTTGATACGGCTGAGGGTGGCGGAGGAAACGTTCACCTCGTCCATCACCTGCTGGTAGGTGGCGCCCTCCAGCAAAAGCCGTGCACTTTCCACACGCTGTGCCATATACTCAATTTCGGTATCGGTGCAAAGATCGGAGAGTAGGGCGGCAACCGCCTCCGCCGACTCAAGACTTGCCAGGAATGCAAACAGCTGCTTCTTCTGTTCTTCAATTGCCATGGGGTCGCTCATTGTTACCTCCCGTGGGCGTGTTGCCCGTCTGTTTTGGATGCGGCAAATGCACGCACAAGCCGTCAGCTTGGATTTTACAATTCTATTATACTTCACCGCTTTAACGAAGTAAAGCGTCAAAGTGTACAATTTAGCGCATTAAAGCAATAAAGAATCGGAAATTTGCACAAAAAGGGGGAGATAGGGAAGCGCGCTTGCATTTTTCGCCCTCCTATTATATAATGAAAACGTTGCAAGAAAACCGTCTGTTGGGGAGCGTGAAATGGAGTCTGTCAAAACCTTTTTCCGATATTTTCTCAAATACATATGGATCCCGATTGCCGTCGTCGCCATTCTTTTTCTTTTGCTCCTCGCCATACGGTTTGGTGCCGTTGACGCGCTGCTTGATGCGGTGAATGCCGTCGCGGATTGGTGGCAGACGCACAACTATCCGTGGTTTGGCTGGTGTGTCAGTCTTGTGGACTATATGCAGGAGGTGAATGCAGGATTCGCGCAGCTGCTCGTTCTGCTTGTGCTGATCATTTTAGTCGTTGTCACCGCCATTGTGGAGCCGATTTTGTTCCTGGCGCTCAATTTGCTCTGGGGCATCGTTTATATCATTCTGGAAATCCTGGCGTTTATTCTCTCGCTTTTGATCTGGGTACTGGTCTATCTCGTTTTGCCCGTCGGTGTCACGGCGGTTGCCGTCTATCTGCTTGCCATCCGCGGTATCCGCTACGAGGAGGAAATGGGTCTGAGGCGCCTGTTCGGCTTTCTCGGCCTGGCGCTGTGCCTCGTGGCGTTGGTTTTCTTTTACGTTTATGCATTCGCGGTGCCATATTAAAGCCCGCCCCCAACCTGCCGCCTGATTTGTCTATCCGTTTTTGAAAATTTTTCAAAAAATCCGTTGACACAGCGTTTCGTTTGTGCTATAATCAACGGGTGC
>JAFQJX010000067.1 GCA_017397205.1 Clostridia bacterium
CTCATATGCCTCCAGGCGGTCCAGCATCTCCTCGTTCGGATTGCTGAAAATAGCGGCATAGGCAATCAGCGCGTCAGAGGACGTTTTTCTGCGATTGATCTCGCCGTTCAGGAGGTCAAGCACCTCCGCCGCCTGCACGTAGCACGGATTGTCGGTCGTTCCGCCGCTTGAGAGAAAACTCTGCATTTCGTTTCGCAGGGCCTCTGTTATCTCCAAAACATATTGGTAATAATGCGTTGAAATGTACGGAAGGTCCTCTTTCGCGCTCCTGATGGCGGCAGCCAGCTCAAGCTCGCTGTCATTTGCCTCCGTTACGGTCATTGAGGAGGTCACCTCGATGAAGCTACCGTCCACATAATACTGAACAGTTCCGTCTGTCCTCACAACTCTCCAGCACACGACGTCCCTCCCTGAAAGGTAGGGCAAGGTCAGCACGTTGGAGGCGTCAGCCACGCCGACGTAGGCGTTCAATTCGGGATGCCCCTCGTAAATAACTGCATAGAGTTCGTCCTTTTGCAAATTGTAATATTCCATATCGTAAATGGTATAGCCGCAGTTGCCACCGTCCAGCGCGTACATCCAAAGATTGGCGCAAAGCGCGGCAAGGTCGGCATAGCCACCGCTTACCGTAACGGTATAGTCAAATTCATAATATACCTCGGGCAATGCCTTGAGGTGTTCCACCGTCACGCCACGGGTCTCTGCAACCCAGCGCTTCTCGTTCTTCACCGCAAGATAGGCGGTCACGCCCGTCTGGGTAGTGGAGTCGACTTGAGAATAGGTCGGCAAAAGATAAAGATAGACGTCGTTGTATCCCTCGGCAAGCTCAATGCCCGTATCGGTGCGGCTACTGCCCGCCCGTACCGCGCCGTCCTCCGCAATGGAAAGGAGCGAGCTTTTCCCGCTGTTTGGAATATAAGCAATTTCAAAGCCGGAAAAGGTGTCCGGGTCGTATTGCAGCGAAAACTTCATCAGGGCCGGTCCGCTTTGCAATGCGCTGCCCGAAACCTGAGTTGGCTGAAGCTTACATTTGGCGTCGGTTCCCCAGAAGGACAGCCGTCCGCCGCTGGAAAGGGTCACCTGGTCTCCCGTTGTCATGGTGTTGGGAATCAGAACAGAGCCGAAGTTGGTGCCGTCACTTCTCACCCACTTGTAGCCCCAGGCGGCACCGCTCGTGATAGAGCTGCCTGCCCAGTCGGTTTTAAAACGGTCCACGTAGCAATAGCCCCATACCGTTTGGCTTTCTGCACCCACCATGAGTGTCATGGGCAAGACCAATAGGCAAGCCAACAGGGCAAAAAGAAGCGCGCGTAAAACTGCTTTTTTCCTAGAGTCAAACCTGTCTCGATTTACAAAAATGGAAGTCTGTTACACCTCGGCGAGGGGGGCGGTGGCGGCGACGAGGCGTGCATATTCCCCGCCCTTTGCGAGAAGCTCGGCGTGGGTGCCGCGCTCGGCAATACAGCCGTCCTCAATATACATGATTTCGTCCGCATTCCGCACGGTGGACAGGCGGTGCGCCACCACGACGGTGGTGCGGCCACGGCAAAGCTCGCCAAGACTCTCCTGAATCTGATGCTCGGTGATATTGTCCAGGGCGCTCGTTGCCTCGTCCAGAATGAGAATGGGAGGATTTTTCAGAAACACGCGGGCAATGGCAATTCTCTGCTTTTGTCCGCCCGACAGCTTGACGCCCCGCTCACCCACCACGGTATCGTAGCCCTCGGGCAGGGTGGCGATATACTCGTCCAGCCGCGCACGGCGCGCCGCCTCCTGCACCTGCTCGGGGGTGGCGTCCACGGAGCCGTAGGCAATGTTATCGTAGATGCTGGCGTTGAACAGGAACACGTCCTGTGCCACCATACCAATCTGCTCTCGCAGGGAGGCGTGGGTATAGTCCCTGATATCCTTCCCGTCAATCAGAATACGCCCCGCCTGTGGCTCGTAGAAGCGCGGAATCAGGTGGCAGACGGTGGTTTTACCGCCGCCCGAGGAGCCGACGAGGGCAACGGTTTTGCCCGCCTCCACCGAGAAGGACATCTCGTGCAGCACCTCGCCGCCCTCGTCATAGGAGAAGCGAACGCCGTCAAAGCAGATTTCACCGCGGAGGTCCTTTGCGGGGGTGGCGCCCTCGCTGTCCGTTTCCTCCTCCGTGTCCATAATCTCGCAGAAGCGGCTGAAGCCCGTCATACCGCTTTCAAACTGCTCCGTAAAGGCAACGATTTTGATAATGGGCTGAGTGAACACCCCGACGTACAGCATAAAGGTCACGAGGTCCACGTAGTCAATGGCGCCGCGGCGGATAATCAGAAGCCCGCCTACCGTCAGCACCAACAGGGACAGGAAGTCCGTGCCGAAGCTCATCCAACCGTGGAAGGTGCCCATCGCGCGGTAGAAATGGCGGCGGGTCGCCACGTACGCACGGTTGTTGTCCTCAAACCGCGCCTCCTCGCGCTCTGCGGCGTTGAAGGCGTGGGTCACGCGAATGCCCGAGATGGAGTTTTCCAGCCCCGCGTTCAGCTCTGCCGTGCGTGCGCGGGATTCCTTGGAGGTTTTGCTCAGGCGCCGCCTCAGCACCGCCACAAACACAATCATGGGAGGAATGACCGCAAAGGAAACGAGCGTCAGAAGGGGGCTGATGCCAAAGAGAATCACGAAGGCGCCGATAAACTGCGTAAAGGAAATAAACAGGTCCTCGGGTCCGTGGTGCGCAAGCTCTGAGACGTCAAAGAGGTCGCTCGTCATACGGGACATCAGCGCCCCCGTCTTGTTGTTGTCAAAAAAGGAAATGGGCAGCTTCTGCATCTTGCGGAAGAGGTCGCGCCGCATATCCGCCTGGATTTTCGTACCCGTCACGTGACCCTGGTACGCCATAAAGAAATTGAGCCCTACCTTGGTCAGATACATGATGAAAAGCGCCCCTGCCACCAGCAGCACCAGGCGCAGGTTGCCGTTGGCAATATAATCGTTGAGCATCCTTCGGGTAAACAGGGGGAAAACCAGGTTGCACCCCGCCACCAGAAGGGCGGCAAGCAAATCCAAAAGAAACTCCCCGATATAGGGCTTATAATAACGCGCAAATCTGCGAATCATCTCACACCTCCACAGCAAAGTCGAATCACGGACAGCATCGTTTGAAGCAAGCTGGCTCTCTCCGCAGGAGAAAGGTCGCGCGCGGCGCGGAATGCCTCCAGCAGAATGCTCTCCTCACGGGTCATTGCCCGTCTTTGGGACGGCTCCCCCGTCAGCACCTCCTCCGGGTCCGTACCGAGGAGGGCGCAAAGGCGGGGTAGATTTTTCATAAACGAAGCACTGCGCCCGCGGCGCCAATTGCTGACCGTTTTGGGCGGCAGGTCTGCCGCCCTCTCAAAGGCGGCGTCCGTCGAGTACTGCTCGCCTATGAGCTTACAGATCCGCTCTGCAATCAGATTGGTATCGGTTGCATTCATGCCTTTTTCTTGCCTCCCTTTCGCGTTCCTTTTTTGCCCTTGTCCGTTGAAAAGCCGAATTTTCCAAGCACGCGCCCCAGCCCGTAATACTCGCCGTGTGCGTAGGCAACGAGGTGTGCGCGCTCCATATGCAGCTTGCCCTTTTCGTCAAAGAGCGCCTCGTCTGCCGTCACCGCAACGATTTCTGCAAGAAACATATCGTGCGTGCCGAGGGGGCGCACCTCCCGCACCCTGCATTCCAGGGCAATCGGACACTCGGCAATCGTAGGCGCCGCCACCTCCTCGGAGGGGATTGCCGTCAGACGGCATTTTTTCAGCTTGTCCACCTTTGCGCCCGTGTAAATACCGCAGAAATCCACCTGCCTTGCCTGTGACTCACTCGGCAGATGAATGACGAACTCGCCCCCCTCCGCGAGGAGCGCGTGCGAATAGCGGCTGGGGCGAACGGATACGTACGTCAGGGCGGGGTCGGAGCATACGATGCCCGTCCACGCCACCGTCAGCACGTTGTGCTTTTCCATAGTTCCCACCGTCACAAGTGCGGGCGGAACGGGCGCAAGAAGCGTCCCTGCGCGCATGACCTTTCTTGCCATACAGTTCCTTTCTCGGGCGACTGCCCTTTTCTTTGTTTTTACGAAAACAGTTTAGCACTTTTTGCGAACGCTGTCAAGAAAAAAGAAGGCGTGCGAGGTGTTAAAAAATGAAAATTCCGCAGCCGTTGCTGCGGAATTTTCGGATATCCGGTTTGGAATCAATCGTAACCGTAGTTGATTTTGATTTCAATTTCGTTGCCGGCGTCACCGATGTAATTCATGGTGATTTTGCGGGGGCCGCCCGTCATGCTGTGAACGACAATCTCAATCTCAACCTCGTTCGTACCGACGGGAACGCCGAAGAATGCCTCGGTATTCACAACGACAGCGGAGAAGTTGCCCTTTGCATCAATGGTGTATTCCTTGTCCTTGAAATACTTTTTGTTGAAGCTGAGGGAGGAAAGCTCTATCTCCTCGTAGTCGCCGTATGCGGCAAACTCGCTGGTGCCCATTTCTTCGGGAATCTCAACGTAGCCGTCCTCGTCCACGAGGAAGGTGTTGTAGTAGAAGAACAAGAGAGAGTTCTTCTCGTCCTTCTTTTCGTTGGGGTCGGAGTAGAAGGTCATCTCGTTGAGGATTTCTTCCCCCTCGGGGGTCACGATGGTAATGGTCGCCTCGGTTTCCGTACCCTCTGCCGCTGCAAGGTTGGCGGCAAATTCCTTGAGGTCAGAGCTTCCGCAGGAGCAAAGAGAAAGCGCGCAAGCGGCAAGCAGAATCAGTGCAAGAATTCTTTTCATCCTTATCTCCTCCTTATTCCTCTTCCTCGTAGACGGGCATCA
>JAFQJX010000068.1 GCA_017397205.1 Clostridia bacterium
AAGTGAGTAGGTGCTTTGCATCTGCTCACTTTCTTTGACAGGATATGAAGGAACTGAACACAAGGGCAGCCCGCATTTGCGGCACCGTCGGCGGGCTTGTCCTGTTTGCAGTTGGGACGCTCGTTGCGTCCCTTGTGCATCAGCCGCGCCCCTGGGCGTGGGGACTGATTGCGGGGGCAATTGCCGCGCTACTCCTGTTTTTGCCCCTGTGGGGTCATGCCAAAATAGAGCACGTCAAATATCGGGAGGCGCTTTCGCGCCTGCCTGCCAAGCCCCACGGTATGATTTATTCGCGCGTGCTGGCGCAAGGCGTCAATCGCAAGCGGGCGATGGTATTTCTCACGGAGCGCGACCTCGTCATTTATCTTTGGGACAGGCACCCCTATATGGAAACCTGCCTGCACCGCGAGGACTTCAGCGCGCGCCCGAGCGCATACGCCAAGGAGTGCATTGAAATACTGTTTGAAAACGATACCGGCATCGTGCTGGTGTCTGGTCAGGCGGACGAGCTGCTGAGCAAGATGCGTGAGCTTGGCTATGCCGTAGCGGACCGCCCCGAAGAAAATCCGGAGGACTGACTATGTACGACGAGCTGACAGAGGTAGATATCCGCAAGATGCAGGAGGAGCTTCACTACCGCTATACGGTGGTGGCACCCCCCTTGGACGCAGAGGTTGCGCGCACGCGCGCCTATGGCGACCTCTCCGAAAACGCGGAATACAAGGTGGCAAAGCAGGAGCGCAACAAAAACCGCGCGCGCATTCGCTATCTGGAGAATATGATTCGCACCGCCAAGGTTGTCAGGGTAGAGGAGCAGGAGGGCGTTGCCTGCCTGTTTGACCACGTCACCTACCGCCGCGAGGATACGGGAGAGGAGCGCGAGGTGCAAATCGTCACTACCCTGCGTCAGGACCCCCTTAAGGGCTATATCAGCAAGGAAAGCCCACTCGGAAAGGCGCTGCTTGGCAGCCGCGTGGGGGATCGCATTACCCTTTCGGGCGCCGCAGGCAGGGGATATACCGCCGTGATACTTGCCATCAGACGGGGCGAGGACGACGGGGATATTCCGATTGCCTCCTTTTAACGAGACAAAAACCGCACCGACAGGGGCGCCGCGAAAGCCGCGGCGCCTCTTTTTTCTTGTTTCCCGTTTCTAAAAAGCGTGCGCCTCCGCGCGCACGCGGGCGCGAAACACCTGCGCGCGCCCGAGCGTACGCGCATATACACATTACACAATTTACACAATTCGCGCCCGCGTTTTTTGTTGTTCATTTTTCAGACAAATTTGTTTACAATTCGTCAAATATTTGCTATAATGAAATACAGTAAATACAAGCTGGCAGCCCCCTGATATGCTTTGTGCGTTCCAGGTGCTTCCCCGTGGGCACCTTATCGCAGGATAGGGAGCTTTTTTTGCGGCATTACGCCTTTTGGCTTTTGCATAGAAATTAAAACAAAGGAGACAACGAAACATGAATCTCGTCTATGGGGTAAATGACAGACCCCCTATCGCAAGAACATTGGTGTTCGCTCTGCAGCAGTTGCTTGCAATTCTCGCGGCAACGATTGCAGTACCTATGATTATAGGTAACGGAATGTCCACCTCCGCCGCCCTCTTTGGTGCAGGCGTAGGTACGCTGGTATATCAGCTGTTCACTAAATTCAAGAGCCCTGTATTCCTCGGCTCCTCCTTCGCCTTCCTCGGCTCAATGGGTGCCGCCTTTGCAGGCGCCGCAAGCATTGCTGCGGGCTACCTTGGGCTCATCGTGGGTGCCATTCTGGCAGGCCTGGTGTACGTGGTGCTTGCCATCGTCGTCAAGTATGCAGGCGTGAAGTGGATTAGCAAGCTGATGCCCCCCGTTGTTATTGGTCCCACCGTTGCTATCATCGGTCTTTCTCTTGCAGGGAACGCCATCGGCGACCTCACCAAGGGAAGTGTGCTTGACCTGCTCCAAAAGCCCGTCTGCTCCCCCTACGTGGCGCTGATTTGCGGTCTTGTGACGCTGGGTGTGACCATTGCCTGCTCCGTCTACGGCAAGAAAATGATGAAGATGATTCCCTTTATCATCGGTATCGTTGCGGGCTACGCCGTTGCCACCGTCTTTACGGTCATCGGCACCGTGGCTGAGGTAGACGCCCTTAAGGTCATCAACTTCGGTCTGTTCAAGAACATGCAGTGGCTGCCCGACTTCGCCTTTGTGACCGCGTTCAAGGGCTTCGGTGACTTTAAGTGGACCACCCTTGCCGCTGTGGCAGTTGCTTACATTCCCGTTGCATTCGTTGTCTTTGCTGAGCATATTGCCGACCACAAGAACCTCTCCTCCATTATTGGCAGTGACCTGCTGGAGGAGCCGGGTCTTAACAGAACTCTCTTGGGTGACGGCGTTGGCTCTATGGCAGGTGCCTTCTTCGGCGGCTGCCCCAACACCACCTACGGTGAGTCTGTTGGTTGTGTTGCAATCAGCGGAAACGCATCCGTTGTGACCATCACCGTGACGGCTCTCATGGCAATCGCGGCATCCTTCCTTGCTCCCTTCGTGACCTTCCTGGCGACCATTCCCTCCTGCGTCATGGGCGGTGTGTGCGTTGCACTCTACGGCTTTATCGCAGTATCGGGCCTTAAGATGGTGCAGAAGGTGGACCTTGGCGACAACAGAAATCTGTTCGTTGTCAGCGTGATTCTGATTGCGGGTGTCGGCGGTATGACCCTTTCCTTCGGTAAGGTCACCATTACCTCCGTTGCCTGCGCGCTCATTCTCGGTATCCTGACCAACCTGCTGGTTTCCGTTGGCAAGGGTAAGACCGAGGAGGCGGCAGAGGAAGAAGCCGAAGCTACCACCGAGGAAGAATAATTCCTACATTTCAAAAAAGCCCTATCAGACGGTAGGGCTTTTCTTTTTTGCTTGCAACCGAGAGGAAAGGGGAGTATAATAGAGAAAAAGGGAAGGGGGGACCTAAAGTGCAGCAAGAAAAACGTAACTATCAAAGAGAACTTGACCAAATGATTGCAGCGCTTGACGGTAAGGCGCCGCCGCGCCTTTTGCTGCACGGGTGCTGCGCCCCCTGCTCGTCCTACGTGCTGGAGTATCTGGCGCGCTATTTTGAAATCACCCTGTATTACTATAATCCCAATATCTCCCCACGGGCGGAGTATGAAAAGCGCCTTGGGGAGGTGCGCCGCCTTGTCAGCGAGCTGCCGCTCGTTCACCCCGTCACGGTGGTGGACGGTCCCTGGGACCATGCGGCATTTCTTGACGTGAGCCGCGGACTTGAGGAGGAGCCCGAGGGGGGAAAGCGGTGCCTCAAATGCTATGAATTGCGGCTCCGCGCTGCCGCCACCGTTGCAAAGGAGGGGGACTACGATTTCTTTGCCACCACCCTATCCATCAGCCCCCACAAGCGCGCAGACAAGCTCAACGAAATCGGTGAGCGCGTCGGGCGTGAGATAGGCGTGCGCCACCTGCCCGCCGATTTTAAGAAAAAGGGCGGCTACGCCCGCTCCATTGAACTTTCCCGTGAGCTGGGGCTGTACCGACAGGACTATTGCGGCTGTGCCTTCAGCCGCCACCAAAAGCACGGAGAGGAATGATGGAAACTTAGTTTTAGCGTGATTTGTCCGTTCAGGACATCACGCTAAGCCCCTTTGGGGCTTTTTTCTTGCAGAAGGGGTTTTTTTCTTACAAAAAGAGCGCGCCCCTCTTGTGCATAGCGACAAAATTGCATTTGGTGTTTGTAAAAGGCGTAAAAGTATGTTAGAATACTTTTATGTATTATTTTTTCGCGAAAGGAACGCGTTATGAAGTTTGCTCGTTTTCTTGCAGCAGTTCTCTTGCTTTGCATGCTCTTTTCCATGCTCCTGTCCTGTGAGCTTGTGCCCTATAATGACCCCACCCCCTC
>JAFQJX010000009.1 GCA_017397205.1 Clostridia bacterium
CATGCACATAGTAACTGTATCATACCACAAAATATGACAAAAGTCAAGGTGTTGCCGCTGTTCGGCGCCGTGCGGCGCCGATGTAATTTTGTCTATGCCAAGGATTTTTTGCATCAAACGGCGCTTTTATACAAATGCTCCAATATAAAAAAAGAGCAAGGCATACAAGATTTGTTTTCTTGCGTGCTTGCTCTTTTTGCTTTGTGTTGCCCGTCAGTTGTAGGTGGTGAGGGCGGCGGCGGTCACGGTCATGGAAAGAGGAATGCTCTGCCCACCGCGCTGTACCACAACCGTCACGGCGGTGCCTGCGCGCGCCCACAAAAGCTCGTCAATCACCTGATACTGCCGCGTCACGTCAAGCACGGCCCTGTCGCCCACCTGAATGGAAACGAGAACGTCCCCCACCTGTATTCCTGCCTGCTCGCCGAGGCCGCCCGCGTTGACAGTCTGCACCGCAATGGACTGCACCATCTTTACGGTGCCGCTTGCGGTGTCGTACACCATCTGCGAGCTCTCTGCAAAAATGGTAATGCCCATCAAGGCGCGGCGCACACAGCCGTATGTAGCGGCGTGGTCCAGAATGTTCTCGGCAATCGCAACCGCGACGTTTACCGGAATGGCGTAGCCGATATTCTCAATATCAGTATCCTGTATTTTGGCGTTGACAATGCCAAGCAGCTTGCCCTCGCTGTTGTAAAGGCCGCCGCCAGAATTGCCGCCGTTGACGGCGGCGTCAATGCGCATCACGCGGTATTCCACGCCAGGAACGCCCGTCGCGCTGTCCATGGTAATGTACTCGGAATCCACGCTGATAATGCCCGCAGTTGCGGAAATGCCAAGCCCGGCAGGGTTGCCCACCACGTAGGCACCCTCCCCCACGCACACTCCGTTGGAATCCGCAAGGGTAGCCGGCTCCGCATAGGACGCCTTCAGCTGCTCGCTGCCCGTCACCTTGAGCACGGCAATATCGTACATGCTGGAGCCGCCCACGTAGGTCGCGGGAATCGTCTCCGCCGCGCCCCACAGGTACACCTGAATATCGTGGCTGATGCCCGTGTCCGAGGTGCTGAGCGCGTGATAAACCACGTGGAAATTCGTAATGATATAGGCCTCTCCCGCCGTCTTGTCGAGGGTATAAATCACGCCTGACCCCGCGGAATAGGCAACCGTCTGATAGTAGCCGCCGGATCCCTCTGTCAGCACCTGATGCGCGCACTGAATTGCTACGGTGGAGAGCATCGCCTTGGCAACCGTCACCTCGCTGGAGTGCCCTGCTCCCGGGGTGATCGTGATTTCATTCTGGGTAGTGTTGTTCGATATATAGGTGTTCAGCGCGCCGAGCACCTCGCTCGTGCCGTCCGTGTAGGTGACGACCAGCTCCCCGTCCACCACCTCAAGGCGGGCAATGGCGCTTTCACGCTCTGCGCCTCCGTCATCATCGGGGATCGGCACCTTGCCGATATTCAGCCCGTTATCTTCCTCCTCCTCACCGTATGGCGCAAGCGGCAGGGTGCAGCCCGCCAGCACACCAAGGCAAAGACAAAGGCACAGCGCCAGCGCCAACGCGCGCAGCATGCTCTCTTTCATAACTTACTCCTTGCTTTCAAAGTCCTTGCGTTTTCGTTTCGCTTGATTTACAGCTCTATTATATATCAAATTTTTTAAGATTGGTATGCTTTTTTATGAATTTCTTATAAATCTGCGCCCTCCGTCATGGCGCCTGCTTTTCCAGCCCGCACACAAACCCCATGGGGTCGGCAGAGCTGATATCCCCCGCGATCACGCGATTGCGAAAAACGATCAGGTTGGCATACACCTTGCCCTCGTAGCCCTCGTAGTTGGTAATCTCGTAGGTGTAGCGCGTGACGCGCTTTTTGCGGTAGCGCGAGAGGTCCAGCCCCTGGTCCTTCTGAATTTCATTGTAGCCCGAAAGCACG
>JAFQJX010000069.1 GCA_017397205.1 Clostridia bacterium
AATAAATAGCACCAAAATTGTGACGAGGGTCACGGCAAGGGCGGCGAGGAAGATATTCGCGTTTGGAACAAAGGACACCGTGCCGTCGCTGTTGGTGAGCGTTTCGGCGTTTGAGAGCACCGCCTTGCCGATAAAGGGTCCGACGATACCGGGAACGAGCACCTGCGAGAAGGTGCGGACACCCTGGAACATTCCCGCCTGCCCGACGGGGGTCAGGTCACGGATTTTGGCGCCGAACACCGCCATGCCCGCAAGATACCCGCACATCATGCAGAGTGAGCCGAGGAAGACGGGGAGGGTCGAGCGGCAGAGGAACAGCAGCACAAAGCCGAGGCACAGCCACAACAGGGCAATATACGAGGAAAAGGAGAAGCCCTTTTTGTCATACACCTTTCCCCACAGGGCGGTGACGAGGGAGGCAAGCACGATGGCGGGCGCCATGACGAACACGTAATCCTTCATGCCGAGGGACACCTCGTAATAGATAATGAGGTAGGGCATGAAAATCTGAATGGCGATATTGAACAGGATAAAGCAGCCGAGATAGAAATAAAGGGAGCGGTTTTCTCTCACGGTTTTGGGGAGGAAGCCGTGAACGACGTTGCGGAAATAGCCCGTTTCGCTTGGGGCTGCGGGGGCGTCCTCTATTAAGAAAATCCCCAGCACGCCGACCGTCAGCACCACGCCGCCGATGATGGCGAAGATGGCGGTCCAGCTGGAGGCAAGCTCCAGGTCAAAGAACATAAAGCCGCCGAATACCACCAGGATTGCCACCAGCGGCATCATGGCGTTGATGCCCTCCGCGGCGCCGCGGTTGGTGCTGTCCGTGCTGTCGGTCAGCCATGCGTTGAAGGCGGCGTCGTTGGCGCTGCTGCCAAAGAAGGTCATCAGGCAGTCCAGGGCAATCACGAGGGACACGCCGAGGGTGGCGGCGCTTGCAATTTGCGGAAACAGCCCCGTCAGAATATCCTCGCGCACCAGCATGAAGCAAAGAATGGAGATGCCCCAGAGGATATATCCGCCGCAAATGAACAGCTTGCGCTTTCCGATGCGGTCGGAGAGGGCACCTATCAGGACGGTGGTCAGCGTGGCGGCGACGGCGCTTGCGGCGACCATGGCGGAGATTTGCCCTGCCGTTGCGGCAAACATTTTATAGATAAAGACGTTGAGATACATATTCTCAACGACCCACGCGACCTGCCCCATTAAGCTGAACAGGGTGAGGGCACACCAAAAGCGCTTTGACAGCTTTGTTTTCATAGAAGCTCCTTTTGACGGTTATGTATTTTAACAGTAACATATCGCGCGCCCCTCTGTCAATTGCGGAGGGGTGGAAACGGGGGCATTATTTGGCGTGAGAGGGAAGTCTTGCACAAACGAAAAACGCACCCTTGGTGCGTTTTGACAAAAAGAAAACAGACCGACGGTCTGTTTTCTTAAACGCTATTCAGAGGGTGCCTGCCTTGTCAGGCACCGCACGAGGCAGGGCTCTCGGGTACCTCCACGGTGACCTCCTGAGCGCGCTCCAGGCGGGTACGGCGAATGATGCGGGCGAGCAGCACTATTGCAACCGCGAATGCCACGAGGGCGGTGGATATCCAAGAGATGGGGTAGGAGAGGTAGACGACCTCCAGGGTGGGGTATTTGACGAAGGCAGTGTTGAGCCACACAACCCGGAACGCGCAGGTGCCAAGCAAGCCAATTATGGTGGAAACAAGCGAGTAACCAAGTCCGCGCAAAATGCCGTTGCCAACATTCATCAGACCCAGTAGGAAATAGGTGAGCGTACAGATTTTCATACGGGTCATGACCGTGCTCCAGGCAATTGCCTCCAAGGTGCCGGGTGCGCCCTCGACCACGCCGTACAGTGCAAGGAGCGGGTGGCGAAGGAGAAAGATTGCCCCACTCATGAAAAGGGAAAGCCCCGTGGTGAGCAGATAGCACACAAGCATCACGCGCCGTATGCGCTCGGGCTTGCGGGCACCGAGGTTTTGCCCCGTAAAGGTGAGCGCGCCCTGGTAAACACCGTCGATGGCGGTGCTGATAAAGCCCTCAATGTTGATGCAGGCGGAGTTGCCCGCAACGACAGGCTCAAAGAGGGCGCCATCCGGGGTGACGGCGTTGTTGACCTGCAGAACGGAGCTTTGAATTAACAGGTTGGAAAAGGAAAACAGCGCCCCGTGAATGCCCGCGGGAATGCCCAGGCGGAGAATAGCGAGGAGGGTTTTCCTGTGAATCTTCAGCTTTGAAAAGCTGAGG
>JAFQJX010000070.1 GCA_017397205.1 Clostridia bacterium
CGAAACGCTCACCAACAGCGACGGTACGGTGTCCTTTGTTCCAAACGCAAACATCTTCCTCGCCGCCCTCGGCGTGGCGGCTCTGACGCTCCTTGTGCTCATCATCTCGGGCAAAATGAGAAAGCCGCGCCTCTCCGACCTCACCACCCCCTTTGAGGAGGACCTCGCCTCCTCGTGGGAAACCGACTATCCCCGTCCCCAGATGCAGCGCGAGGGCTTTACCTCCCTCTCGGGAGAATGGGACCTCACGCTCCAAAACAAAAAGGGCGCCCTCACCCCGCTTGGGAAAATCAGGGTGCCGTTTCCCCCCGAGAGCCGCCTGTCGGGCATCCGCCGCGCCCTGAGGCGCGGGGAAGCGTATATTTACAGCCGCACCCTCCTCTCGGAGCAGGACCTCGCGGGCAAGCGCCTGCTGCTTCACTTTGGTGCCGTGGACCAGGTTGCCACGCTCTCCGTCGGTGGGCGCGAGGTTGGCACCCATACGGGCGGCTACCTGCCCTTTACCTTTGATATCACCGACTATCTTGTCCCGGGGGAAAACCTCCTCTCCCTGACGGTAAGGGACCCCCTGGATACCGACCTCCCCTACGGCAAGCAGACCCACCGCCGCGGCGGTATGTGGTACACCCCCGTCAGCGGCATCTGGCAGCCCGTCTGGTACGAGGTGGTGCCGCAGAATTATATAGAGAATCTCAAAATATCCACCACCTGCGTGGGTGCCACCGTCACCGTCACGGGCGGTGACGGCACCAAGGTGCTCACCCTCCACACCGAGGCGGGAGACAAGGCGTATTCCTTTGAGGGCGATACCCTGACCGTCACACCCGAGCAGCCGCACCTGTGGTCGCCCGAGGACCCGTACCTGTACACCTTCACCCTGACAAGCGGAGAGGATACCGTCACCTCCTACTTTGCCCTGCGCGAGGTTGGCACCGCAAGCATAGGCGGCAAGCCCTGCCTCACCCTGAACGGCGCCCCCTACCTGTTCCACGGCCTCTTAGACCAGGGGTACTATCCCGACGGCATTTACCTCCCCGCCACCCCTGCGGGCTATGAGTACGATATTCTCAAAATGAAGGAGCTCGGCTTCAATATGCTCCGCAAGCATATCAAGATAGAGCCCCAGGTGTTTTATTATCTTTGTGACAAGCACGGTATGGCAGTCTTTCAGGACATGGTGAACAGCGGAAAATACAGCTTCCTCGTGGACACCGCCCTGCCCACCCTCGGCAAGAAGCGCGGCATCACCCATAAGGCAAGCCCCGCACGCCGCCGCCAGTTTGAGGGGGACGCACGCGAAACGGTCGCCCTGCTGCAAAACCACCCCTCGGTCGTGTACTATACCATCTTTAACGAGGGTTGGGGGCAGTATGATGCCGACCGCATTTACAAGGAGCTGAAGGCGCTGGACCCCTCCCGCATCTGGGACGCCACGTCCGGGTGGTTTTGGGAACAGGAAAGCGACGTCCTGAGCGAGCATATCTATTTTAAACGCCTCAATCTCCCCGCGCAAAAGGAAAAGCCCCTCGTCCTCTCCGAGTTCGGCGGCTACTCCTGTAACGTGGAGGGACACGTCTTTAACCTGGACAAAACCTACGGCTACCGCACGCTGAACACCACGGCATTCCTGATGGACGCCCTGGAGGAGCTGTACCTCGGCGAGGTGCTTCCCATGCTGGACAGGGGGCTCACCGCCACCGTCCTGACCCAGCTCAGCGACGTGGAGGACGAAACCAACGGCATCGTGACCTACGACCGCCGCGTCGTCAAGGTGGAGCCAGAAAGAATGCGCGCCATCGCCGCCCGCCTCCGCGCCCGCCACGCCGAGGTTTTTAGAGCGAAATAATCCCTCTGCCCCTCGTCCTGCAAAGCAGGACTTCATCGCGCACGCGACTTCATCCACCGTAGGTGGACTTCATCCGTCAAAGACGGATTTCACTCGCGCCCCTTGTCCCCACACGTTTCATAAAAAGAGAGAGCACCTCGGTAAAAACCGAAGTGCTCTTTTTTACTTGTCTTGAATTTTTTCTTATTCCGTATAACCCCAAACCACCTGTGCGTTGCAGTAACCCTTCCAATCGGAATCCCACCCGCTCGGCTGAGAGGCCGCTCTGCAATAAATATATGTCAGAGACGTGCACCAGTCAAACGCACTCCAGCCAATGCTCCTCACGCTGTCGGGAATCGTGATGCTCGTCAAGCCTTTACAACTAAAGAACGCAGAGGAGCCAATGCTCGTCAACCGACTGTCGCCCTCAAAGGTTACGTTTGCAAGAGACTTACAACCCTCGAACGCATAGGAGCCAATGCTCGTCACGCTTTCGGGAATCGTGATGCTCGCAAGAGACGTGCAATTACAGAAGGCAAATTGATTAATCCCATACGTCTTTCCGTTGTATTTGTCCGGCAGGGTCAGGACGGTATCCATTCCTACGTATCCTACCAGATATACCTCGTTCCCATCTTCATAGAACATATATCCGTCCTTCGTGGTATGCACTCGGCTTTCCTCCGCCACAGAGGTATACACCACCTTGGCATAATAGCCGACGCAGCCGTTGTCCTCGGACCCTGCCTTGATGGTCAGGCGCTCTGAAAGGTCATAGACCTCCACCAGCTTGTAACAACCCCAGAACGCAGAGGAGCCAATGTGCGTCCACTCACTACTGTCCTCAAAGGTCACGCTCGCAAGAGACGTGCAACCCGAGAACGCAGAGGGGCCAATGCTGGTCACGCTGCTCGGAATCGTGATGCTCGCAAGAGACGTGCAACCCCAGAACGCATAGCTGTCAATGCTCGTCACGCCGCTGCCAATGGTCACACTTGTCAGCCCCGTGCAACCAAAGAATGCATAATGACTAATGCTCGTCACGCTATCGGGAATGGTAATGCTCTCAAGGCCCGTGCAACCGTAGAACGCCCTAAAGCCAATGCTGGTCACGCTGTCCGGAATGGTGATGCCCGTAAGACCCGTGCATCTGGAGAACGCAACAGAGCCAATGGCGACCACGGTGTACCCGTCAATTTCTGCGGGGATTTCCAAGTCAGTATCCGTGCAGTCGCCCAAGCCCGTGACAGTACAGGTTTCGCCATCTTCATTTACTTCATATAAAAGTTTGTCGGCAGTGTCACCGTCGCCGCACGCCACAAGGGTAAACGCAAGGCAGAGAACCAAAAGCAATAGTGCAAAAAGTCTAAGCTGTTTCATCATATATCCTCTCGGGTCATTTGCTTCAGTGCTTCGGAATAGGCGGCAGGTCCGCCGTGACCGAGGTCTTGCTTGACGCGGCGGCGTGCTCGTCCAGGAGTGCGGCGCCGGTCTTGGCGCGGCTCTGACAGCCCGCGCCTGCAATGCAGCCACCCACGCACGCCATTCCTTCAATGAAATCCACGTTGTGAACGCCCTTCCCAAGCTTGAGCAGCATAATGCGGCATTGCTCCAGCCCGTCACAGGAGGCGCATTTCGGCTCCTCCTCGCCGAGGTTCAGCTCACGCCACGCCGCCTTCACGGCTCCCGCAAGGCCGCCCGTTTTGCCAAGGCGGCGCCCCCAGGGGGAGGCGTCCTGCAGGGGAACGTCCTCAAGGGTGGTAATATCCACCTCGCGGGCATCAAAGAGGGCGCGCAGCTCCTCAAAGGTCATGACGCTATCCACGAAGGGAAGCACGTCGGGGCGGCGCCCCTCTGCCTTTTTCGCGGTACAGGGACCGATAAAGACGGTCCTTGCCGTGGGGTCCTGCTCCTTGATATACCGCCCCGTCATTGCCATCGGCGAGGGGGTTTCGGAGATATAGCCCGTCAGATGCGGAAAATGCTGCTGTATGTACTCTACAAATGCGGGACAGCAGGAGGACACCAGCGTGCCCTTTTGTGCAAGCTCCTGTGCCTCCGCGACGGCAACCATATCCGCACCGAGCGCCGCCTCCACGACGGCGTCAAAGCCCAGCCGCTTCAGCCCTGCAATCACCTGCTCCCCTCTTGCATAGGAGAACTGGGTAGAGATGCTGGGCGCCACGATGGCGTAGGTTTTGTACCCCGCACCCTCGTGCTTGCGCTTGAGAATATCAATGACGTTAAGCAGATAGGACTTGTCCGTAATGGCACCGAAGGGGCATTGATGCATACACGCAC
>JAFQJX010000071.1 GCA_017397205.1 Clostridia bacterium
GCCCTCAAGAGCGTCCTTGATTTCGCTAAGACTTTCCTCAGCGCTGCGCTTACCAAGCTCAGGATTGGAGCCGGCGCCCTTACCGCCCGTCACCTTTTCACCGATGACAATTCGGCGAGAGGCGCTGGAGTTATTGAGAGCCTGGTTATCTGTGTTGACGGCGATAAACTCCACGCCGCGGATATTAGCGGCAATCATGCGGTTGACTGCATTGTTACCACCGCCACCGACACCGATGACCTTGATATTGACGGCGTTGTCGGAGTTCTCGTCAAAGGTAAAGTTAAAAGGAGCCATTTTTAGTCCTGCCTTCTTTTGAATTTCCTCAAAATACAGTGAGAAGTACTGACTATAATTTATCATAAATCAAAAATCAGTACAATACGCGCGCGCGGTTGTTTACAAATTATTCACGGAAAAACGCAAAAAACAGGATTTAAATTTTGGCGGAATTTGAAATGAGAGATTGCAGGTGCGTATAAATCAGCTCCTCGGGATTTTTGGGCGCACTCCCAAGTGCGGCGCTCTCCATGCGGTGCCGCTCAGTTGGATGAAGCAACAGGCGGAATACCTCCTCACGGAGCGTATCGTAGGCAAGCGGCCCCTCCTGAAGCATCGAACAGCCGCCAAGGGCGGCAAGTGCGGCGGCGTTTTTGGTCGGATGGTCCCGCGTCGCACCCGGAAAAGGAATAAGAATGGAGGCGCGCCCCAGGCGCGCAAGCTCGCTGACGGTTAAGGCACCCGCACGTGAAATGACCAGGTCTGCCGCCGCCATCGCCTGTGACATCGGGTCAATATAGGGGAGCACACGGCAGCCCGCCAGGGGCTCCAGCCCATGCTCGCTCATAGCAAGCATGACGCGGTCGTAGTTACGGCGCCCCGTTGCGTGTATCACCCGAACGTACGGGGGAAGCCCACCGTCGTACATCAGCTTGAGAGCAAGGCGGTTGATTTCGTCGGCTCCGAGACTACCGCCAAAGGAGAGAAGCAACAGCTCCCCGTCCTTGATTCCAAGCTCCTCGCGCGCCTTCTGCCTGTTGACGCGAGCAAAGTCCTCACGCAAGGGAGTTCCTGTGAAGTAACACTTTGTTTTCTTAGAAAAACACTCTTTTGCGCTTTTAAAGCCGAGCAGAACGCTGTCCATGTGAGGGCCAAGCACCTTTGCAACAAGACCGGGAATGGCGTTGGATTCGTGCAGGACCCTTTTCATCCGAAGCCGTCTTGCTGCTTGCAAAACGGGATAGGAGAGATATCCGCCCGTTCCCAGAACGATATCCGGCTCAAAGCAGCGGAGCAGATATTCCGCGTGACCGACTGCGCGCCAGGCATCAAACAGGACCCCCACGTTTTTGAGAGAGAATCCGTGTCGGAGCCCGCGCACACGCAGGGGGACTGTTTCAAAGCCCGCCGCCTCTACGAGCGCCGTCTCCATGCCACCCTCTGCCGCGGCAAAAAGAATAGAGGACGTCTTGTCCTGTGCCTGTATATACTGTGCAATGGCGAGGGCAGGATTGACGTGTCCTGCCGTGCCGCCCGCTGCAAAAAAGATGCGCATACCGACTCACTTTCTTATGGTGGATATTCTGGATATGGATAACAGGATGCCCATTTCAAGCATGACCATCATCATGGAGGAGCCGCCGTAGCTGAAAAACGGCAGGGAAATGCCCGTGTTTGGAATGGTATTCGTCACAACTGCTATGTTCAGGATCACCTGAATGGCAACCTTTGCGGTAATGCCAAGGGCGGTCAGGCGACAAAACGGGTCCTCGCACCCGAAGGCAATTTTAACACCGCGATAAATCAGCAAAAGGAACAAAATAACGGCTGCCGCCGCTCCCAAAAAGCCAAGCTCCTCGCAAAGAATGGTAAAAATCATATCGTTTGCGGGCTCGCTGACGTAGGAATACTTCAGGCGGCTTTGCCCGAAGCCAAGTCCGAAAAAGCCCCCTGAGCCAATTGCCATCAGCCCCTGCAGGGTTTGCCAGCCACCCTCAAGCGGATATAGCTCGGGGTTGAGCCAGGTGGTGATGCGCTTTTTGGTATAATCGGTAAACAGGGCAAGACAGGTCACGCCAACGCCTGCAGCCCCACAGCAATACCCGAGATAGCGCAGCCCGATGCCAGACAAAAACATAACCGAGATGCCGATGCAGCCAAGAATGATAATGCCTGACAGATGCTTTTGCAGCATCACGAGAACGCAAATCAGCCCGATCAGCCCGAAGGGAATAAGCGTTCCCCATACGAGCATGGTGCCGCGGTGCCTGATTTCCAGGGCACGCCTCTCAAATACCGAGAAATATCGTGCCAAAATCAGAACGAGGGCTGTCTTTGCAATCTCCGAGGGCTGAATCGTAATGGGGCCTATGGAAATCCAACGCTGTGCCCCGATGCCAATCTGACCGATGACCA
>JAFQJX010000072.1 GCA_017397205.1 Clostridia bacterium
AGGGAGCGGAACTCCTCGCTCTGCTCCTCGTAGGTCTTGTCGGGGTCGTAGCCAATGGCGGTGATATAGTTAGAAAGCGCATCCAGCCACACGTAGGTCACGTGCTTCGGGTTTGCGTTTACGGGAATGCCCCAGGTAAAGGAGGAGCGCGAAACGCACAGGTCCTGAAGCCCCTCCTCAGAGAGGAGGAAGTTGTTGAGCATTTCCTTTTCACGGGAGGCGGGCTCAATAAAGCCGGGGTGCGATTTGATATAGTCAATCAGTCGGGGTGCATACTTGGACATACGGAAGAAGTACGCCTCCTCGCGGGATTGGGTCACGGGGCGCCCACAGTCGGGGCACTTGCCGTCCACCGCCTGGGTATTGGTAAAGAAGGACTCACAGGGGGTGCAGTACCAGCCCTCGTAGTAGCCGAGATAAATATCGCCGTTTTTGAGGAAGCGGTCAAACATCTTCTGCACCGCAAGGGTGTGCCCCTCCTCCGTGGTGCGGATAAAGCGGTCGTAGGAGGTGTTCATCAAATCCCAGATGCCGCGGATTTCACCCGCAACGCGGTCAACGTAGACCTGCGGGGTGACGCCCGCCGCCTTGGCGTATTCCTCAATCTTCTGTCCGTGCTCGTCGGTGCCCGTGCAGAGGTAAACGTCCTCCCCCGTCTGACGGCGGAAGCGCGCGTAAGCGTCTGCCATGATAATCTCGTAGGTGTTGCCGAAATGGGGCTTACGGGATGCATAGGCAATCGCGGTGGTGATATAATAACGGCTGTGTTTCATAGTTGCTCCTTCGTCCCGAATGGGGGACCTTTTTCAGTTATGGACAAGTATAGCATAAATTTGGCGGCTCTGCAAGTATTTGCCTCTTTTTTCATTAAAATACAGTAGTGTATTTTTAAAAATATTTGACACCAAACGCGCGCTATGGTATACTGTCTGTAATGAAACGAGGAGGTAGCGCCGTGAAGGATTTTTCCACCATCTATGCAAACGAAGGCACGCGGCGCCGCCTTGCAGACGCCGTCCGTGCAGGCACCCTTGCCCACGCCTATATCATTGAGGGGGCGGAGGGCTCGGGAAAATGCACCCTGGCAACGCAGCTTGCCGCCGCACACGCCTGCCGTGGCGGCGGTGCCCTGCCCTGCGGTACCTGCCCCTCCTGCCACCGTATTCTGACGCGGCAGGCGCCCGACGTGCGTTATCTCGCCCCAAGCGGTGCTACGATTGGCGTGGATGCCATACGGGAAATGCGGTCGGATATGTACCTTTCCTCCAGCGAAAACGAGCGCAAGGTGTATATCATTGAAAAGGCGCACCTGATGACGCCGCAGGCGCAGAATGCCCTGCTGATTGTCATGGAGGAGCCGCCGACGGAGATGATGCTGTTGCTGCTGACGGACCGTGCAGATGCCCTGCTTCCCACCATTCGCAGCCGCGCGCAGCATATCCGTATGGAGCTGCTCAGGCGGGAGCAGATGGAACAGGCGCTTCGGGAGAACAAGCCCCTGCAGCTGATGAAGCAGAGCAAGCCCGAGGAATACGAGGCGCTCCTGGAAATGGCGGGCGGCTGCCTGGGACGCATTCTGGAGGCGGCGGACGGCAAGTCAAACGCTTCCCTGATGAAGGATCGGGCGCTCGTCGGGCAGACGGTGGACGCCCTGTGCCGCCAGGCGGACTACGCCGCCGCGGTGCGCCTGCTCAGCGACTATCCCACCAAGCGGCAGGAGGTTGTAGCCGTCCTCAACCTGCTCCAAAACGCCCTGCGTGACCTCGTGCTGCTGTCGCGCGACAAAAGCGCTCCCCTGACCTTTTTTCTCAAGCGGCAACAGGCACAGGAGCTGTGCGGGCGCACCTCCCT
>JAFQJX010000010.1 GCA_017397205.1 Clostridia bacterium
CAAAAGGCGACCGAGCTGGGTGCTACGCGCATCACGCCCTTTGAAAGCAGCCGCTGCATCAAGCGCCCGGGCGCCGAAAAGCAGGACAAAATCACCGCGCGCCTTGCGCGCATTGCCGAGGAGGCAGCCAAGCAGTGCGGCAGAAGCCGCCTGCCCGAGGTGGACCGCACCGTTTCCTTTGACGGGGCACTCTCGCTTGCCGCAGAGAGCGACCTCGTGCTCTTTTGCTACGAGGGCGAGGGCACGCGCCATATCCGCGAGATTCTCTGTGCCTGCCCCGCCGCGCCCGCAAGCGTTGCGGTGCTCGTAGGGAGCGAGGGGGGCTTTTCGCCCGAGGAGGCGGCCGCCGCGCGCGCGGCGGGCTTTGCCATGACGGGGCTTGGAAGACGCATTCTGCGGTGTGAAACCGCCCCCGTCTACGCCCTCTCTGCGCTGGCGTTTCTGTACGAATCCTGATGTCTCCCCATCATTTTTGCCAATTTTCCCCAAAAACCGAAAGATTTTTTATGCTTTTTTCAAAAAACCTATTGAACTTTTACAAAAAATCGGTTAAAATGTAGTACGAACTTAACAAGGGTCTTAAGCGAGACAGGAGGAAGCGCAATGTTTAACCGTATGTTCCAGAGTGTCATTCACCAAATGAAGGATGCCGTAGGCCGTATGATCGGTATCATTGATAAGAACGATATCGTCGTCGCCTGCAGCGATCTGCAGCATATTGGCGAGGTCCGTCAGGGCATTCGCGAGGAGCTTTCCTTCAAGCCCGAGGGGCTGGTTTCCGGCGGCGCGACCTATCGCGGCGTTCCGGGCGCGAGCAAGCTGGACCTGATTGTGTTCGTGGAGGGAACGGACAAATGCTCCGAGCAGGCGGCAGCCATTCTTGCGATTTCCATTGGCAACATGAAAAACCTCTACGACCAGAAGTACGATAAGGGCTCCTTTATCAAGAACGTCATGCTGGACAACATTCTGCCGAGCGACATTTACGTCAAGTCCAAGGAGCTGCGCTTCAACACCGAGGAAAAGCGCGTCGTGTTCATTCTCAAGTTCCATTCCAAGCCCGACCAGTTCCCCTTTGAGGTGGTGCAGGGGATGTTCCCCGACAAGGCGCACGATTACGTCATCAACATCGGTGAACAGGACGTCGTCCTCGTCAAGGAGCTGTCCGACGGCGCCGACCAGGAGAGCGTGGAGCAGCTTGCCCTTTCCACCATCAAAACCCTCAACGCGGAGTCCTTTACCAACGTCACGGTGGGTATTTCCTCCATCGTCAACAATATCAAGGACCTGGCGCGTGCCTATAAGGAGGCGCGTATCGCGCTGGAGGTCGGCAAGGTGTTTGACACCGACCGCAACCCCATTTCCTATGAAAACCTCGGCATCGGCCGTCTGATTTACCAGCTTCCCACCACCCTGTGCGATATTTTCCTGCAGGAGGTGTTCCGCAAGGGCTCCCTTGATTCCCTGGACCAGGAAACGCTGGACACCGTCAAGGCATTCTTTGAAAACAACCTCAACGTATCCGAAACCTCCCGTAAGCTGTTCGTGCACCGCAACACGCTGGTGTACCGCCTTGAAAAAATCCGTAAGCTGACGGGGCTGGACCTGCGTGAGTTTGACCACGCGGTTACGTTCAAGGTGGCGCTCATGGTGAAAAAATATCTCACCTCCAAGCCCACCAAGTTCTAAAGCGACAGTATTTTCCCCCGATACTCCGTATACTCTATCATATAGAAGAATACATAAGAACGCGCGTCCCCGACAAGAGAGCCCTCTCGGTCGGGGTGCGCTTGCAGTTTAGACACTTTTGGGGAAGGAGGAGTTCCTTTGCAGGCAGCAAAAAAACGCTTTTTATCTTTCCTTTGTCTTGCTCTCACGCTCGTGCTTCTGGCATCCTCCCTCACCTTCCTCATCACCTATTCCGTCGTTTCGTCACAGCAGAAGGAGGCGCACGAGGACCGCTTGCGCGACGAGCTGATTTCCCTGCTCAGGGAGCAGTCGCTCTTTGACCTGGACGAGAACGCCAACCTGGACGCGCTCCTGTACGACGCCATCGTGGCGGCGACGGGCGACCCCTATGCAGAGTTCTTCACCGAGGAGGAATACCTTGCCTATCAGGCGGGGCTTTCCGGCTCCTTCGTGGGCATTGGCGTGGTCGTAAATCACTACGCCTCCCGTGAAACGGGCTCCTGCGTGGAGGTGCTGTCCGTTTACCGTGACTCCCCCGCCGAGGAGGCAGGAATGAAGCCGGGCGACCTGATTACCCACGTGGACGGAGCTTCCGTCTCCCAGGCGGGCTACGCCGCCTCCACGGAGGCACTCGCAGGGCAAAGCGGCACCGCGGTCACCCTGCAATATCTCAGGGGCGGCGCCTCTCACACCGTGACCGTCACGCGCGACACCTGCGAAAAGCAGACGGTGTACGCCTACTCACGGGAGGGCATCGGCTACGTCCGCATCACCTCCTTTGACCGAACCACCGCAAAGCAGTTTATATCGGCGGTCACCCGTCTGGAGCAAAGCTGCGTCACCTCGTTCGTCTTTGACCTGCGCTACAACGGCGGCGGCCTGCTTTACGTGGTGTGCCAGATGCTGGCATTTCTTTTGCCCGACGGCGTGATTACAACGCTGGATTACGCATCAGACGCCCGCGCCGACGCGACCGTCTATTCCGAGGGAGATACCCTCTATATGCAAGGCGGCGAGACCTATGACGACCCCGCCCTGAATATCAGCCACTCCCTGTCCGTTCCCGTTGCCATTCTGACAAACGGCAGCACCGCGAGCGCGTCAGAGCTGTTTACCGCCGCCCTGCGGGATTACAGCCGCGACCCTGCAAAGGCGTTCGTCCCCGTCACCGTGGTGGGCGAAACCACCTACGGCAAGGGCTGCGTGCAGGAAACGCGGCGCCTGACGGAGGATACCTGCTACGTCAAGCTGACCGTGGCGCTTTACAACCCGCCCTCGGGCGTCAATTTCCACGGCAAGGGCATCATTCCCGACGTCCTGATTACGGGCGGCGCCCCGTCGCGCGACCTCTACCTGTCCCCGATGGGAGACGAGCCTGTCCTGCGGGCCGCCCTCGGTCTGCTGACAAGCGACACGCCGTAGCCCCCCGCTCGGCGCAAGCAAGCAAACATAACAGGCGAACAGCAAACAAGCAAATCAACCAAAAGCAACGATGATATTCCATCAGCAACAAATATATCTTAGGAGACACACGTCATGGCAGAACGCAGAACCTACACCCGCGCCGGCTACCAGGCACTTCTTGACCAGCTGGCAAAGGCAAACGAGCAAAAGGAACTCAATAAAAAGGAAATCTCCACCGCGCGCGGCTACGGAGATTTGTCCGAGAACAGCGAATATACCGAGGCAAAGAATTTTCAGGAGCAGATTGACGCCCGCATCGCTGAGCTTGAGGCGATGGTGAAGAACGCTGTCGTCCTTGACGAAAGCGAAATTGACCATTCCAAGGTCAACGTCGGCTCCCTCGTCGTTGTCAAAAACGAGGCAACGGGCGCCGAAACGCAGTATCAGATTGTCGGCACCTTTGAGGCAGATCCCTTTGCCCCCGGGCCCAAGCGCATCTCCGACGTTTCCCCCATCGGCGCCGCTCTGATGGGTCACGAGGTTGGCTACACCGCCGTCCTCGTCCGTCCCGACAAGAGCCAGCTGCGCCTGACCATTCTCTCGATCACCCGCGCATAAAGGAAGCACTATGGAACAGCAGCAGCAGAATCAAACCAACGCAACAAACGAGCTGGCGGTCCGCCGCGAAAAGCTGGCAGCCCTCAAGGCAGAGGGCAAGGACCCCTTTGAAACAACCAAGTACGACGTCACCGACACCACCGCCGACGTCCTTGCCAATTTTGAGGAAATCAAAACCGACGTGGAGGCAGGCATTACGGGCAAGACCGTCCGTCTTGCGGGCCGTATGGTCAGCCGCCGCGTGATGGGCAAGGCGTCCTTCATTCACCTGATGGACGGAAGCGGAAAAATCCAGGGCTACGTCCGCCGCGACGACGTGGGCGAGGAAAGCTACGCCGCCTTCAAAAAGCTGGACGTGGGTGACATTCTGGGCGTGGAGGGCTTCGTCTTCCGCACCAAGACGGGGGAGATTTCCGTTCACGTGACCTCCCTCTCCCTGCTTGCCAAGTCCCTGCTCCCCCTGCCCGAGAAGTACCACGGGCTGACCAATACGGATATGCGCTACCGCCAGCGGTACGTGGACCTAATTGTCAACCCCGAGGTAAAAGATACCTTCGTCAAGCGCTCCCTCATTCTGCGCGAAATCCGCGCATATCTGGACGGGCTGGACTTCCTTGAGGTGGATACGCCCATTCTCACTCCTTTTGAGATTGGCGCCGCCGCCCGCCCCTTCAAAACCCACCACAACACGCTGGATATGGATATGTTCCTCCGCATTGAAACGGAGCTGTATCTCAAGCGCCTGATTGTCGGCGGCTTTGACAAGGTGTACGAGGTTGGCAGAATCTTCCGCAACGAGGGCATGGACACCTCCCACAACCCCGAGTTCACCTCCATTGAGCTGTATCAGGCATTCACCGACTACAAGGGCATGATGGACATTGTCATTGAGATGAACACCATGCTGGCAGAGAAAATCTGCGGCTCCACCAAAATCACCTACCAGGGCACCGAGATTGATATGGGTCACTGGGAAAAGCTGACGATGGTAGAGGCGGTCAAAAAGTATGCAGGCGTGGATTATGCCGATTGGAAGGACGACGAGGACGCACGCGCCTATGCCAAGGCGCACCACGTGGAGGTCCCTGCAAATGCCACCAAGGGCACCGTCCTGATTGAGTTCTTTGACGCCTACGTGGAGGAGAAGCTCATTCAGCCCACCATCATTTACGACTATCCCGTGGAAAACAGCCCGCTTGCCAAGCGCAAGCCGAGCGACCCCGCCTTTACCGAGCGCTTTGAGTATTTCATTTACGCGCGCGAAATGGGCAACGCCTTCTCCGAGCTGAACGACCCCATTGACCAGAAGGAGCGCTTCGTCCGTCAGGTGGAGGCAAAGCGGAGAGAGGAGCCCGAAACCACGGCACAGGTGGACGAGGACTATATCACCGCGCTGGAATACGGTCTTGCCCCCACGGGCGGCCTCGGCTTTGGTGTGGACCGTCTTGTCATGCTTCTGACGGACAGCCCCTCCATTCGCGACGTGCTGCTCTTCCCCACCATGAAACCCACCGAGTAATTTCTCCTTTGTAACGGTCTCCGCCACAAGGGACAAGGGGGCTGTTGCACCGCAACAGCCCCCTCTCAGCACAAACGCAAAGGAAAGGATACCCCATGACAGAAAACAATCTGCACACCCCCGAGGACGGGGGCAACGCAACGCAGGAGGCGCGGGAGGTCTCGCTCCTCGGCGGCACGCGCTTTGGCAAATGGCTGGAGAACTTCTGGTACCATTACAAGGCCTCGTTTCTTGCCGTCGTCTTCCTGCTTGCCGTCATCACCGTCTGCGTGGTGCAATGCGCCACAAGGCCGAAGGAGGCGGATATCAAGCTTTGCTATGCGGGAGGCACGAGCATGATAGCGTCGTCCACCAATACCGTGCTGGAGGACTCCCTCGCAAGTCTTTCCCCCTTCCTGCCCAGTGGCACGGAGGACGCCGATATGCTCCACTACTTCATAGACAGGAGCAGCACCGACCCCTCGGTGCAGAGCATCAGCCAGACCAACCTCGGTCTTTTCCGCGACGAGCTGGCGCTTGCAAACGCCTATATCTATCTCCTGGACGAATCGCTGTACCTGGACTACGCCCCCGCAGGGGACGCCCACTATATGCGTGAGATTGCTCCCCTCCTGGGCGGCAGCACGGAGGGGCTTGCGCTGACGGCAGACGGGCGCGGCGTGTATCTGCGTTCCACCCCCCTTGCCTCTCTTCCCGGCTTTTCTTCCCTGCCCGAGGACACGGTGCTGTGCCTGCGCGTTGCCTTTTCCGCCTTTGAAACGAACAACAGCGAGGACGCATACAACAAAAGCGAGGCGCTCTTTATTGCCTGCCTGACGGGTACCAATTAAGCACACAAGCACAAGGCGTGCCACCCGTCAAAGGGTTAGCTGACACGAAAGGGCCACAAAAAGCAAAATAAGACAGAAAGAAACACAAGAAAAACAACACAAAACGGGCTTCCGCGAAAGCGGAAGCCCGTTGCTTTTGGGTAGGAATTATTCACCGATCAGAGACAGGTACTGCTCGTAGGTGTAACCGTAGTATACCTGGTATGCGTATTCGCTGTCGTATCTCGCCCAATCTGCGCTCCAGGTGTTGGGAACGTCTGCCGCACTGTTAACGCCCGTCACAACCAGCAGCTGCTTGGAGCAGCCGGCAAAGACGCAAGCATCCACCGCGCCGCTGTTCTTTGTGGGAACGTACACGGAGGTCAGGCCGTCGCAATCAGCAAAGGCGTAGGCGCCGATGCCGGACTCACCCGACTGCAGCTTGACAGAGGTGATGAAATCCAGGTTGTAGAAGGCGTAGGCGCCGATGTTGTACGCCTTGCCCTTGTAGCGCTCGGGAAGCGCAACGGCTGCATCGCTGCCGATATAGCCAACCAGCGTGGGGGTGTTGCCATCATAGTAGAAGACGAAATCTCCCTCTACGTGGATATAGTTATAGGCATCGCCCAGCTTGTTGATATAAATCTCCTTGGACATAGGGTTCCAGTTGCTGCTGCCGAAGTTCATGTTCAGACCGTTGGTGTAGGAAATCTGTCTCAGTCTGGGGCAGTTGGAAACCCACTGGGTACCGAAGGAGTCCTTTTTATCTGCCAGTGCATCTGGCAGTTTGAGGTAGGTCAAGCTGGTGCAGTTATCAAAGCAGTATGCTTCAATGGCTCTCAGCTTAGAGGCAGAAG
>JAFQJX010000073.1 GCA_017397205.1 Clostridia bacterium
AAGACAAGGAGGCGCCGGGGTTATGCAGACAGAACAAGCGGCAAAAACGGCGTTTCGCCTTGCCTGCGAGGCGGTGTATACCGACCGCACCTCCCCCTCCACCATCGGCACGCTCGGGGAGCGGATGCTGCACGCCATTCTCAAGCGCTATCTTTGTCCCGACACCGCCTGCCACGAGATCAAGGTGGGCACCTATCACGCCGACGTGCTCTGCGACGGGCATATTTATGAAATACAAACGCGCCGCCTGGATAAACTGCGCACCAAGCTGGAGCACCTGCTACAGGAGTATGACGTGACGGTTGTGTACCCGATTGCCACCGAGAAAACGCTCTCCTGGCTGGACCCCGAAACGGGGACGCTTTCCTCTGCGCGCAAAAGCCCGAGAAGGGGCACTCTCTATTCTGCCCTGTATGAGCTGTACTCTATCCGCGAGCTGCTTTTGCATCCGCGCTTTTCCTTCCGCGCGGTGCTTTGCACCATGCAGGAGTACCGAAGTCTGACGGGCTACGGCAAGGACAAAAAGCGCCGAGCCCCGCGCTGTGAGCGCCTGCCCGGTAAGCTGGAGGAGGACGTGACCTTTTCCTCGCGCGCCGACTACGCCCGACTGATTCCTCCCTCGCTTGGGGAGCGCTTTACGGCAAAGGAATTCACCGCCGCCGCGCGTATTCACCCGAGAGCCACCTGGCGCGCCATGCAAACGCTCACCTGCCTTGGGGTAGTCCGACAGGTTGGCAAGCAGGGAAACGCCTACCTGTATGAAAGGGGGCAAGCCGAGTGACGCCATACGAAGCATGCACCCTGTGTCCGCGTATGTGCGGGGTCAACCGCCAGGCGGGCGAGCGCGGGCGATGCCATATGAGCGCCCGTCTGACGCTTGCGCGTGCCGCCCTGCATCTGTGGGAGGAGCCGCCGATTTCAGGCACGCGCGGAAGCGGCACCGTCTTTTTCAGCGGCTGTCCTCTCGGTTGCATCTATTGCCAGAATCGCCCGATTGCAAGCGGTAAGATTGGCAAGGAGGTGCCGCGAAAGCGGCTTGAGGAGATCTTCTGGGAGCTTTGCGAGGCGGGCGCCCACAATATCAACCTGGTTACGGCAACACAGTTTGCCCCCACCGTGGTGGAGGCGATTCGCGCCGTGCGGAGCGAGGGCTTTTCCTTGCCGTTTGTTTGGAACACCTCGGGGTATGAATGCAGAAAAACTTTGGAGCTGCTCCGCGGACAGATTGACATATTTCTTACCGACCTGCGTTATTCCACCGCCGCCCCTGCCGCCGCCTATTCAGGCGCCCCCGATTATCCTGCCGTGGCAAGGGACGCCATTCGGGAAATGGTGGCGCAGACGGGGGAGTGCCAATTTGACGCGGCAGGAATCATGACGCGCGGCACCCTCGTGCGGATTCTTTTGCTCCCGGGACACCTTGCCGACGCCAAGCTCTCGCTCTTGCACCTCTGGCGCCACTACGGAGACCGCATCTGCATCAGCTTGATGCGCCAATCCACCCCCATCGGGGACCTGCCGCCACCCCTTGACCGCCGCGTAGAGGAGGCAGAATACGCCTCCCTCGTGCGCTATGCAAGGGGGCTGGGTGTGACAAACGCCTTCGTACAGGATGCGGAGGCAGCCAAGGAAAGCTTTATTCCCCTCTTTGACTGTACGGGGATTTGATAAGGAGGACCTATGAAAGCAAAAATGATTCGCCATCCCGCCGCCCGCTTCGGGGAGGAGGCGCTGTACTATTTCCGCCGCACCTATACGCTCTGCGACCCCAAGGGGGGCAGCGTGAAAATCCTGGCGGATGCCCGCTACAAGCTGTGGGTCAACGGCACGTTCGTATCCTGTGGACCCTGCAAGGGAAGCCGCCATATGCGCTACTATGACGAGGTGGACCTGACCCCCTATCTTGTCAAGGGCGAGAACACCCTGTGGGTGACTCTGCTGGGGCTGCGCGCCTTTGAATATATGGATGTGGGCGATATCAATCTGAATGCCGTGATGCGCTCGGGCGACGCCTATCTTGCAATAGAGGGCACCCTCCTTGACGGAGAGGAGGAGGTCAGGGTTGTGACG
>JAFQJX010000074.1 GCA_017397205.1 Clostridia bacterium
CGCGCATCACGGCTCTTTTCTCACCTCGCGTATAGACAATGGGCGGCTGGGAATCGGCTCCGCTCTGCCCGCCGTTTGACGGGGAGGAGGCAGGATTTCCGGGCATCCCTCTGCCCATATCCACGCGGCTCATATCGGCAATCACGCGGCCGTCGTCGTCATCATAGACCTTTTTCCTTCGTTTGCTCATATCAGTCCTTCTTTTTGCTGAACAGACCCTTAATGGAGGCACCAAGAGAAGCAAAATACTTTTTGACACCGTCCATTTTTCTCTGGAAGGGCGTCATTGCATCGTATGCCTCCTTTGCCTGCCGCTGCTCTTCGGCAATGCGCTTTGCCTCTGCCTCGTAGGCGACGTTTTCGTCTACGGTATTGTAGAGGTGGCACGCGCAGAAGTGACCCTCCTCCACCTCTTTGGTGGCAGGGGCACAGTAACGGCAGATTTCCATACAATCCTTGCAACGGGTATGGAACTTACATCCGGACGGAGGATTGGCAGGAGAAGGAATCGACCCCTCCAGCACAATGCGGTCCATCTGATAATCAGGGTCAGGCACGGGGACTGCAGAGAACAGCGCCTTGGTATTGGGGTGCAGAGGACGGGAGTAAATCTTGTCCGTGGGACCCGTTTCTACCAGGTTACCGAGGTACATAACGCCAACACTATCCGAAATATGCTCCACCACCGACAGGTCGTGGGAAATAAAGAGATAGGTCAGGTTAAATTCCTTCTGCAGCTCGCGCAGCTGGTTGATAATTTGTGCCTGAATGGAAACGTCCAGAGCAGACACGGGCTCATCACAAAGGATGAAATCAGGATTGAGCGCAAGGGCGCGCGCAATACAAATTCTTTGCCGCTGACCGCCCGAGAACTCGTGGGGATAGCGGTCCTTGTGGTATTCCTCAAGGCCGCAGGCGTGCATGATACGCGTCACGTAGGCATCGTGCTCCTCAGGGGGAACGACCTTATGCTCGCGTACTGCCTCACCGATAATCTCGCCAATAGGCAAGCGGGGAGAAAGACTGGAATAGGGGTCCTGGAAAATAATCTGCACCTTGGGGCGCATCTTGCGAAGCTCTTTTTTGGATAGCGAGAAAATATCTACACCGTCAAAGTACACCTCGCCGCTCGTCTTATCCTGCAGGCGCAGAATGGTACGGCCTGCCGTGGATTTACCGCAGCCCGACTCACCGACAAGCCCCATCGTCGTTCCGCGAGGAATCGAAAAGCTGATTCCGTCTACCGCACGGACGTTTCCGACGGTGCGACGGAGAAAGCCCGACTTAATGGGGAAATATTTTACCAGGTTTTTGACAACCAGCAGGTTATCCGTGCCGTTTTCCTCGGCTCCACCTTGTGCTCCCTGCTCTGCGGCGGCTTGTATCTTGTCTTGTTCAGTTGTCATCAAGATTTTCCTCCGCTACAGGATTTTCCTCGCCGTCGGAGAGCAAATCCTCCGCCGTCAGGGATCTGGAATAATACTGCACCTCACCCACGTCCATATAACGGTGGCACGCGACGTAGTGCGTGTCGCTGATTTTCAGCATGGGAGGATACTCGCCGGAGCATGCCTCAACGCACATTTCACAGCGATCCTTGAAGTAGCAGTAGTTGGGCATATCGACGGGGTTGGGCACGCTACCGGGAATGTTGTAGAGCGTATCCACCTTCTGCCCTACCACGGGCTTGGATCGCATCAGCCCGACGGTATAGGGATGGCAGGGGTTGTGGAAGATGTCCTTTGCAGTACCGCGCTCAACGACGCGCCCTGCATACATAACCACCACGTAGTCTGCCATGCTCGCCACGACGCCAAGGTCGTGGGTAACAAGCATAATGGAAGAATTGATTTTTGTTTTCAGCTCCTGAAGCAGGTCCAGAATCTGCGCCTGAATGGTCACGTCAAGTGCCGTAGTCGGCTCGTCGGCAATAATGAGCTCAGGATTGCACGCCAGGGCGATTGCAATCATAATTCTCTGTCTCATACCGCCCGAAAGCTCGTGGGGATACATCTTGTAGACGCCTTCCCCGTTTGCGATACCGACCAGCTCAATCATCTCAAGCGTACGTGCCTTGATATCTGCCTCACTCATTTCGGGGTTGTGCAGACGAATGACCTCGTTGACCTGCTCGCCGATGCGGAAGACAGGGTTCAAGCTGGTCATGGGCTCCTGGAAAATCATAGAGATTTTGGAGCCGCGGATGTTCTGCATCTCGGAAACAGGAGTCTTGATGATGTTATACGCCGTGCCATCCCCCTTGTTCAGGCGGATTTCACCGCCAACGGAGTAGCCCGTCGGCTTCTGCAAAAGATGCATCAGGGAAAGAGAGGTCACGCTCTTGCCGCAGCCCGACTCACCCACGACGCCCACGGTGGAGCAACGGGGAATGTCAAAGCTGACACCGTTACAGGCGCGGACGATACCGATATCGGTAAAGAAATAGCTGTGGAGGTTGTCAAACTCAACCACGTTATTCTCGTCCCGCATGGTGGTGGTATAAACCTCGGGGGGCGTATTCTTTCTGCTCTCCTGCTTTTGCAGACGCTTGGTAATTTTGCTGTTTGTGCGGGCAATTGCCGCCGCTTCAGAGCCGGAAATATATAAGCTATCGTGCTTTGCCATATTTTCCTCCTCCTTAGCGCTTCATTTTGGGGTC
>JAFQJX010000075.1 GCA_017397205.1 Clostridia bacterium
GGTGAATAAAGCGCTGGTCAATCTGATTCAGTCCAAGGGTGGCAACGCCGTTGGACTTTCGGGCATTGACGGCGGAATGATTCAGGCAAAAATGCTCGACGAAAAGTACGGCTACGTGGGTGAAATCACGGACGTCAATGTGAGCCCTATTCTGGATATGCTCTCTCACGGCTATATTCCCGTCGTGTCCACCGTCGGCTGTGACAGGGAGGGCAACGTCTACAATGTCAATGCAGATACTGCGGCGGCGCGTATCGCAGGGGCTTTGCACGCAGAGCGTCTGATTACGCTGACCGATATTGTCGGGCTGCTCCGCGATGTCAGCGACCCGAACTCTCTCATTTCCAATATTCATATCGCAGAGGCGGAGGCAATGATTGAAAGCGGCGCCATTTCGGGCGGTATGATACCCAAAATCAAATGCTGTATCGACGCCATCTATCACGGCGTGGAAAAGGTAATTATTCTGGACGGCCGCGTGCCGCACGCCATTCTGCTTGAAATGCTGACCAACGAGGGTGCAGGCACCATGGTCTCCGAATTGGAGGAGCGATGAACGTTTTTGAAAAGGACAGCGCCTATATCGCAGGCACCTATGCGCGCTTCCCCCTTGCGCTGACGCACGGGCGCGGCGCCCTGGTGTACGATACCGAGGGGCGCGAATATATTGACCTTTCCTCGGGCATTGCCGTCAATACCTTCGGGTATTCCGACCCCGTGTGGGCACAGGCGGTTGCAGAGCAGGCAGGAAAGCTGCAGCACACCTCCAACCTCTTTTATTCCGCTCCCTGCGCGCGCCTTGCAGAGATGCTTTGCACGCGGACGGGAATGAAAAAGGTCTTTTTCTCAAACTCGGGTGCCGAGGCAAACGAGTGTGCCATCAAGTGCGCGCGCAAATACGCCGCCGACAGGTACGGGAGCGACCGCTGCCAGATTATTACGCTGAAAAACAGCTTTCACGGCAGAACCGTGACCACCCTTTCCGCGACGGGGCAGGACTCCTTCCACGAGCTGTTTCACCCCCTGACCGAGGGCTTCCGTTACGCACGGCCCTCCCACATGGACGATATTGTCGGGCTGACGGAGGACGGCAAGGTTGCCGCCATTATGATTGAGCTTGTGCAGGGTGAGGGCGGTGTATATCCTCTTGAACGCGATTATGTGACTGCGCTTGCGGCATACGCGCAGGAAAAGGACATTCTTCTCATTGTGGACGAGGTGCAGACGGGCAACGGCAGAACAGGTGCCCTCTACGCTTATATGAACTACGGGATTACCCCCGATATCGTTACGACCGCAAAGGGGCTTGCGGGCGGCTTGCCGCTCGGCGCCACCCTGTTCGGCGAAAAGACGGAGGGCGTCCTGACGCCGGGCACGCACGGCTCCACCTTCGGCGGAAACCCCGTTGCTTGTGCAGGCGCCATTTCCATTCTTGACCGCCTGGACGCCGTTCTGCTTGAGCAGGTCAAGGAAAAGAGCATTTATATCCGCGAGGAGCTCACAGACGCCCCCGGAATTCTTAGCGTCAGCGGTATGGGGCTGATGCTTGGCATTGAAACGGTTGCCGATGCGGGCGCGGTGATTGCCGCCTGCAGAGAAAAGGGAGTCCTCGTAATCCGCGCAAAGAACAAGGTACGGCTGCTGCCCCCGCTCAATATTGAGGTGGGACTGCTCAAGCGCGCGGTTGCCGTCATACGCGAGGTATGCAAGGACCTCGGAA